>CANHHI010000055.1 GCA_947460225.1 Flavobacteriales bacterium | reverse complement strand
GCGGTATTACCTTGGATTAGGCTACGTGGAAGTGGAAGTATCTATACGTTAGTAGATTGGCGTTTTTACGCAACCCAAACCCCCATGCAAGAAATTGTATGGGGGTTTGAGCACAATGTGCGTTTTAGTCTGCCTATGGCAGGCGTTGTAATTGCTAGGTAATCTTGCCTGCGAAGCAGAAAAAAGCATCTATGATGCCCTTTTTCAAAGGGGGAATTTGCAAACATATTTTAGGACGATTTCTGTATACATTGCCCGCACGTAGTGCGGATTAAAAGCATCTCTGATGCCCTGCGAAGCAGATTAAAATGGACGAAGTCTGTAAATCAGGCTATGCCTGCGGACAATGTCTGTGGACATTGTCCGTGATTGTGGGTGATATTTTTTTGAATTTTTAGCATTATTAGGTATATTTGCATGCAGAAACTCGCTTGTGTAATAGCTAAAAATTTGCGGGTAATTTTAAGATAAAGCACATGACAATAGACGGATTTACATACGTTAGAAATGGAATCAAAATGGGTTATCCTTTTGTGAATTCCATAAAATCTTTTTTGCCTTTGGTAGATAAATTATTTGTAGCCGTTGGGGATTCTGATGATGGCACAAAAGAGATGATACAAAGCATCAAGGACACTAAAATTCATATCATAGATACCGTATGGCATGAAGAAAAACGCAAGAATGGCGAAATTTTTAGGGAGCAAGCCAATATTGCGCTACAACAAACCGCTGCTGATTGGTGTTTTCATTTGCAGGTTGATGAGGTTTTGAGTGAAGATTGTTATGATGAAATTCGTAGATTTATCGCACTGGCAGACCAGCACGATGATGTAGATGGTTTACTTTTTCCATTTCTTCACTTTTGGGGGGATTATGACCACATCAGAAACACGAGGGCTACGCATGCGTATGAAATTAGAGCGTTTAAAAACCATAGAAATATATTATCTTACGGAGATTCGCAAGGGTTTAGAAAATATGACAAGGGCATTTTGGAAGAAAAAGGCAAAAAATTAACGGTGTTCAAAACGCCTGTGTCCGTTTTTCATTATTCATACACGAGAAATCCTAGGTTAATGGCTAAAAAAAGCAATTATTTCCATAGATTTTGGCATAGCGATGCTTGGCTCAAAGAGCATACCCGTGAAGTGGATTTTGATTTTAATGATGTGGACAAATTGGAACTTTTTCAAGGCAAACACCCTGTGTATATGCAAGATGTAATCGCAAAACAAGATTGGCAATTTACCTATAACCCAGCCAAATCTAACATGAGTCTCAAAGATAGATTTTTAAACACCTTGGAGGCATTATTTGGCTATCGCTTTTTTGAATACAGAAATTACAAACGCAAAAAACTGAACAGTTTTAAGTCTAAATAGAATAGTAAATTCCCTGCGAAAGTATTTGCATATCTTCACAGGGGCTTAAAATCCAATTTTTTGGCGTACCTCTAACAGTTTTGCGTTGGCAATGGGCTGTGTTTTTGCTGCGCCTTTTTGCAGAATTTCTTCCAAAATGGGCAGATTTTCCATGTAATGGTTAAAGGTTTGGCGTGCGGTTTGGTATTTGTCTAGCAATACTTCCAAAAGCCTTGCTTTGGCGTGTCCATAACCAAAACCACCTTGTGCGTATTTATGCTGTAAATCTTGCACTTCTGCGGGACTTGCCACCAAAGCAAATATTTTAAATAAATGGCAAGTCTGCCAATCTTTGCTTTCTTCTACGCCCTTGCTGTCGGTAATTATGCTGTTTACCTGCTTTTTGAGCTCTTTTTCCTCAGCGAAAATATTGAGAAAATTTTTGCGAGACTTGCTCATTTTTTGCCCATCTGTGCCTGGTACGTACTGTGTATTTGTGTTTACACTCGCCTCTGGCAACACAAAAGTTTCCCCAAAGGAGCGGTGAAAAGCCGTGGCAATATCCCGAGTAATTTCCAAATGTTGCACTTGATCTTTGCCCACGGGCACGCAATCAATGTCGTAGAGCAAAATATCTGCCGCCATCAGCACGGGATACGTAAACAAACCCGCATTCACGTCCGCCAATCGGTCGGCTTTGTCTTTAAAAGAATGCGCATTGGCAAGCATAGGGTAGGGTGTAAAACAACTCAAATACCAAGCCAGTTCGCTCACTTGGGCAATATCCGATTGCCTGTAAAAATAATGTTTGTCTGCGTCTAAGCCAAGAGCAAGCCAAGCGGCGGCAGTTTTGTAAGTATTCATGCGCATTTCCTCGGCATTTTTTATTTGCGTGAGGGTGTGCATATTGGCAATGAACAAAAAACACGGGTTTTCCGCAGTTTTCGTCATGGTTATGGCGGGCTGAATGGCACCCAAAATATTGCCTAAATGTGGCGTTCCGGTGGCTTGTATGCCAGTGAGTATGCGTTTTTTCATGGTTTTTTATTGTGAATTTGCTCGTCTATAAACTGTTGCCATTTCCACACGCTCTGCATGGCATCTGCTAAGGTGTATTTTGGTTTCCAGCCCAGTTCTTGCAATGCTTTTTGGTTGTCCGCATAAATTTTTTCTATATCCCCACTGCGTCTTGCGCCAATTTTTAAAGGCACTTTCACGCCATTGACTTTTTCAAAAGTGTGAATACAGCCCAGCACAGTTTCCCCCTTGCCCACGCCAATGTTAAACACTTCGCAAGCATTTTCAGGGGCTTTGTCAAGCCATTGCAGAGATTGAATATGCGCCAAAGCAAGGTCGCACACGTGAATGTAATCCCGAATACAACTGCCATCGGGGGTGTTGTAATCATCGCCAAACACGGTGAGCATGGGCAATTTTCCACTGGCAACTAGCGCAATATAAGGCACTAAATTATTGGGCACACCCAAAGGCAGTTCGCCAATAATGCCACTTTCGTGCGCCCCCACGGGATTAAAATACCGCAAAAGTACGGTTTTGAAAAAGTTTTGTCCCGTTTGTTTTTGGTCTTTCAAAATGCGCTCGCAAATTTGTTTGGTAAATCCATAAGGAGACTCGGCGGTTTTTTCGGGCGTTTCTTCGGTAACGGGCAAAGCGTCTGGTTGCCCATATACTGTGCAAGAAGAAGAAAACACGATATTTTTTACGCCGTGTTTTTGCATGACGTCCAAAAGCACCAACAAACTATTGACGTTGTTGTAATAATACATGTTTGGTTTTTGCACAGACTCGCCCACAGCTTTGTGTGCGGCAAAGTGTATTACCCCAGCAATATCGTTTTCCAACTCAAACACAGCATCTAGCTTTTCTTTGTCGTTGCAATCTATGGCGTACAGTTTTGGGCTAAATCCCAAAACTTTTTCCAATCTCGCCATGACGCTTTTGTCGGAATTGGAAAAATTATCCACAATAACAGGTGTGTAACCCGCCTTGTGCAATTCTATCACGGTGCAAGAGCCAATATAGCCCGCCCCACCTGTTACAAGTATTTTTTTCATATTACAATAACAAACGCAAAATTACTATTTTTTCTGCTAGTTACCGCAAAAAACGCTGTAAAAATAAAAATAAAAATATCGTAAAAAATGTAAAAAATAAAATGTTATAAAGTTGTAAAAAAATATAAATAAAAGTTAATTAACAAAGTTACCAACACACATAAAACCTGTTGATAACTCATTTTCTATCTTGAATTTGTTGATACAACTGCGTTTTTACATTTTTTAACATTTGAATAATCGTTCTGAGCTGTTGATAATTACTTGTATGCACGCGTTTTGCCTTCGTCATATAAGGCTTAACTTTGCCTAGAAAAACAAAACTATGCGAAAAATTACACATCTACTTTTTGGGGCATTGGTCAGTCTGCTTGCTGTTACGTTTACTGCTTGTAAAACAAAACACAAGATAGGCTTTACGAAAGATGATTATAAGGGTTGGACTCGTGTTAATGGCTACCTACATGTTTTTGCTTTGGAAAAATCTTCGGAGGCTTTTGTTGTGAGACCACCAGAGGTAGAGCATTGGCAAGAAAACCCTTATGGGTTAGATGTTTTTGTGCATTACCAAGGCGTTAGTAATTCTGTGGGTGGTGTTTTGGAGAAAAACTTAGTGCGGTTCCCCCTTGTGCCGATGCAGGGCGTAGCGGTAATAAATTATAAGTCTAGCTTAGAGAGACTTTTTCATAAAGGGGCTTTGGTTTCTGGAAAAACTAATTTTCTTGGCGATGTATCAATGGCTGGGAGTTATACCTATCAAGCGGAGATTGTGGTATTTAATTCTGAAAAAAATAAAAATACAGAACAATTTATAGAAAATGCAGATGCAGAAAAAACGGACGATAAACAAGGATTGACATTAGTGGCGATTAAAAAAAATCCTTTGTTGCAAAATCAAGGCACCGAACTATTGGGGGCTAAAAAAACGCCTGTGCTGGTTGTGTATCAAGATGCCAAGGGCAATACAGCTTATGCGGGTTCTTGGTTGCAAGAAGCAGGCATTCAAATAAGACCAGCTTTGCCCAAAGGTTCTAAAATTGTGGGTTTAATTGGCGTGACTGCGAGCATTAAAGTAACAGCCATTGAAGTGCCACCTGTGGAAATAGGCGATATTTTAATAGAAAAAGAAATTTTTATAGAAAAATTTGATGACGGTACCGTTGCCATTAGCAAAGTAGATGAAGTCATAACCCATTGCAAAGATGGAGACAAAGTAAAAATCCGTTATTTGGATAAATACACCCAAACCTTTCAAGAAGTTTGGGGCATTATTGATGTGGTAGCTGGAAAAATCATGATACCCATTGCCCCCAAAGAAATGTATTCGGGAAATGTGGTATTTTTAATCAATTCTTGTGATGATAAAGTGTCTATTTTGCCTATCAATGGACTTGTGCCTGATAACAGCAAAGGAGAAGCAGCTATTATCTATTTAGATGCGGTGCAAGCGGGTGCGAAAGTTATTGTGGACAAAATAGATAACAATGAAAAAAATCCCACCATATACCTTATTGCCATAGAAAACCAAGGCGATGTAGTGCTGAATGCGGTTCAGCTGAGTACAGGCGGTCAATTGAGTTTGAATGGCAAAGATTTTCAGGTGGAATCCGCTTGGCAAAATGTAAAAATAGTGATAGATGAAAAAACGATTTTTTACGTAAAAAGTGCGTCTGGAAAACAGCAAAAAAATTACGCCGTGCAAATTGTCTATTTGAGTGCCAGCATAGATTTTAATATGCTCAATGCCAAGCAAAACACTGCAGAACTTAATTTTTCTAAGAAAATGCAATCGGGTTCTGTGGCAATGCCACACCAGTTTGTGGTGCATAAAGTGGTGGGCACGACAAATCCCGTAACGGCTAAATTTGAAGTGGCAAAAACGGCGAAAGTATTTAAACTAAATCCCATAGAAAGTGAAGTTACCAACTTGGTGCAAATAGGTACTTTTATAGAAGTGCAAGATGGAGATTTGTTAAAAGTCGTTTCAGCGAGTGGGAGAACGGAATTTTACCAAATTAAATTGGAAATTGCCAACAATGAAGCCTTGATTAGCAAAATGGTTCTGAACCCTTTTGGCAATGTTGATTTGGCTTTGCAAAAACCCGAAGTGCCCAATGGTTTTGACTTAAAATTTACAGCCATAGCCTTCGACCAGTATTATGTGGTGGAATTTTTAGAATATTCCAAAAATGCAAGCATTACCTTAAAATATAGCGACAACACCGAGCAAAGTTTTGACAATAGCAATATGCTGAAACCTTTGGCGCATGGCAGTTTGTCTTTGGGAATTTTGCCACGATACATCAAAGAAATTGTGGTGCGGTCCGAAGATAAAACCAAAACCAATACCTACGCAGTCAGTTTTGAGGTGCTCTCGCAGTGCTTTGTGAGAAATGTGCAGTTGCACGGGCTTTATGTGCAAGACAAAGATTTAAACAATAGCCATGTATTAAATTTTGAGGTGCAGGCTAGTAAAACAGGCAATGCGACCTTTGCGCTAGAAGATTTACCTTTGGGCATTACGGCAAGTCCAAAAAATGTTGCTTTAAGCAATGCTTGGCAGAATGTATCTTTTGCTTTGTCGGGAAAATCTAGTGCCACTGCCAAAGATTATGTTTTGTCTATCAAAGAAACTTTGGGTGCTTGGGCATGCAATGCGTCCACAGCAACTTTGACTTTGCAAAAAGCCATAGACATACCAACTGATATAATAGATCCAGGAACAAAACCGCCCGTGATAGACCCAAATACAGGTGAAATTACAGGTTTGCTTTTTGCTGATGTCTTGCAAACGGGTTTTGAGATAGGGCGTTTGCAGTGGATTAAGCTCTACAACGTGGACACACGCATCAAGTCTTATGCGGTTAAGGTGTTGAGTGCCGATGGTGCAACTATTTTATACCAAACCCAAATCAATACAAGTGCAGTAGGCATGCACACGCATACGCCTTATGGTTTGTTTTTAGCCCCTGGCGATTACAGCGTAGAGGCAACAGACGAGCAAGGTTATGGCATTAAACTCGTTTTAAAAAACTTGGTTTCGCCTGCTTATCAAGCACCTGTTTTAAGCACAAACTACGATATTGCCTTGGATAAAACGAAAGTCGTGCTAAACATGCAACTCAACGACCAAAGGCTAAAAGGATATAGTTTGTATAAAACCAAAGATGCGGGCACAGAAACTAAAATACAAGATGTTAGTTCCAGCGGAAGTTTTGCCCAATATACAGACAACATAGATGCGGTTACGCAAGCTAATTACAGCTATGTGCTAAAATCTACCAACCCTGCTGGCGTACAATCCAATACGGTTGCGGTGAGTGTGGGCACGGTTATTGCCCCAGATTTTGAGGTGAAAATAAATGATGCGACAAATAACCCAGGTTATACGACTTATAAAATTACCCATAAAGACGTAAGTATTACTGCTTATACTTTGACGGTTAAGAAACCAGATAATACTACAACCAGTATAGATATTATTAACCCAACAGATTTTGGTCAAGATTTAGCTTATGGCTATGCTTTGCCGGGCGAGCATACTTTTACTTTGGCAGTGAAAACGCAAACAGGCGCATTGCCTAATTTTGCGCCCATTGTGATTACAAAAACAGCACCAGATTATCAATTGCCTGTTTTGAATGCTTTGCTTGTGGGTACAAATGTGCAGATAGATTTTGCGCACAAAGACAAGCGTATCGCAAATTATAAACTTTTGCGCACACAGCCTACGGCGACTTTTAGCGAAAACATTGTGGCAACGAGTTTAAACATAGGCGATAATACCGCTAAAACCGATGATATTTCTGCTTTAAGCATTTGCCAAGATTTGGTGTATGAATTGCAAATGCTCAGCGATGCAAGCAAAAAATCCAGCAAAACCATAGCTTTGTCAAAATCACTAATACCTAGTAATTTTAATGTGCAACAAGGTGCAACCGATGTGCAGGGTAGTTTTACAACAAGTTCTTCCACAGCTGAAGCGCAATACAAAAAAATTTCGGATTTCGCTTGGACAGCTTTAACCCTTACAGGCAAACAATTTACAAAACCAGTCAAAGATTTTGAATTGGGTATAAATAATTATGAATTTCAGGTGCGTGCTTTGCATGCTATTGCTTCTTGCCATTCGGATTATGCAACAAAAAACAATGTGCAAATTAAAAATCAAGAGAAACTGCCTACGCCTGTGCTTAGCTTGAAGGCTAAAACGCCAAACATGCTTGAAGTAGAGTGGGGCGTTATTGCCAATGCAGTGAATTATACGGTGGAAAGAATGACAGATGCTTTATTGTCTAATTGGGTAAACATTGGCACGGGTACAACTGCTGGAAATACTTTGCAAATCACAGGACTTGCGCAAAATACAAACTACAAAGTGCGTATCAAAGCCAAAGGAGATAACGACAAATATTTAGATTCCGATTATGCTTATTTAACCGCCAAAACCCAAGACAAACTCTCACAAGCCAATTTGACTTTGGTGGCTACTTCCAGCAAAATTACTGCCAGCTGGAATGTGCAAAATAACGCCAGTCATTACAAGCTGGAATATAGGGAACAAAATGCGGGTACTTGGACGACTATAGACAATATCCCTGTGGCGACCACAAGCAGGGAAATTACTATGGGTTTGGTGCAAGGCAAAACCTACGAATTTAATTTGTATCTGATAGGGCAGGGCGATTTTGCCGATGCCGATGTGCAAAATAAAACCGTTAAAGTGAAAACACCGCTACAAACTGGTTTTTCAGTGAAAGATTATGGTTTGACAAGTATTACATTTGAAATAAATAGAGATGCCAATGCTATATCTTATGATTTAACTTATAAAGATACACATAGTGTAGGTAACTCTAGTTTAGTGAATATACTTGCAATAAATTGTGCGACAAGCCCAAAATGTACTTACGTGTTGAATTTGAGTTCTGGTAAAGAATACCATATAACTTTAATAGCTAAGGCTAACCCAACAAGTGACTATGAAAATTCCGTAACGCATGATTTACAGCAACATACCAAAATCAAAATCAATGTGCCACAAAATGTTTTAGCCACTGCAGTTCCTGGAGCTACAGATAAAATTAAAGTAGAATGGAATGAGCCAAATAATTTTCCAGCCTGGGGTGGATTTGCTAATAGTATGATAGCAAAATATCGTGTAAAGATAAATTCTTCTCCAACTATTGTTGTGTCTAGCGTAGATGTTCTTGTTATATCGCCCCAAAAAACACACACGTTTTCAGGTTTAACACAAGGTGTAAGTTACACGGTAAGCGTGCAAGCATTGAGCGCTGACGAACAAAATGCGCTAAGTTCTGATTTGGCTTATTTTGGCACAGGCACTGGCTCAAATATTGTGATACCGCCTTCTACCTTTAACACTGCGCCAGTGGCAAAAATAGATGATTTTGGTTTGAATGATATAACGGTGTCTTGGACGGCTTCAAATCCTGTTGCCACACAATATCAAGTGTGTTATAAAACAGGAGCAAATGCTTACACGTGCACAACCAACACATCGCCTTATAAAATAACAAACTTAACTGCCAATACAAGCTATAATATTTATGTTATTGCCAAAGGAGGCAGTATTGGTGGGCAGATTTATGCTGATTTGCAATCCAGTACCTTAACCCAAAGCACCAAAAGCAAACTCGCTACGCCCACAAATTTGGCTTGGGCTACTACTGCGCCAGTGGGTGCAAGTGCGGTTTCGGGAAGTCTAACATGGACAACTGTTGCCAATGCAGGTTCTTATAAAATTACTCATACAAGAACAGGAACAACAACACCTACAACACAAACAATAACACCGAATACATTAAGTCTTTCTAGTTTAATTCCTGATACCTACACCTTCAAGG
>CANHHI010000054.1 GCA_947460225.1 Flavobacteriales bacterium | reverse complement strand
AGTTTTAAATGGAAACATACGTATTCCGACAAATGGTTAGGTACGCTATCCGCACATGTCAGCAATTATGCACCGTATTATTTCCTAGGTTTTGATGAGGTAAAATTTAAAAGTTTTTCAGGCATTTCAGACTACACCTTGCGCAAAGATGTCAATTTTTTCATTAGCCCAGATATGACATTAAATTTTGGCGGTGATTTTACATACAGGCGCATCAGACCAGGCGAATTAACGCCGAGGGAAGGTTCTAAAATTCCGGAAATTAAAATGTTAGACAAACAAGCCTTAGAAGCGGCTTATTATGTGTCTTTGGATTATAGAATTACCAAATGGTTTGCGGCACTTTTGGGATTTAGGCATTCTTTTTACACCCGTCTTGGCTCGGATAAAGTGTATAGCTTTGATGAGGACGGCAACCAAACAGGCACAACCAATTACAAGTCAGGCAGTGTTTTTGGTTTTCAGCAAACTCCAGAGCCTCGTGCTGCGTTGAATTTTACGATTACCAAACTCAATTCTATAAAAGTTTCCTACGAAAGAACGGCGCAATATGCGCAATTGGTGCAGGGCAATCCCATCGGACAACCCACCAATTTCTGGTTTCCATCGGGTGGAAATATACGCCACCAGCAAGGCAATCAATATAGCGTAGGCACGTTCAACAACTTTTTTGATGGCAAGCTGGAAACTTCTGTAGAAGGTTATTACAAACAATTGTACAACCAAATTGATTATAGAAACGGAGCAAACACTTTGCTCAATGAATACATAGAAGGCGATATGCTTTTTGGCAAAGGCAGAACTTACGGCATGGAGTTTTTGGTGCGCAAAAATGGCGGTAAATTTACAGGTTGGATAAGCTATACCCTTTCGGCTTCCCGCAGAACATTTAGGCAAATCAATGAGGGCAGGGAGTTTCCTGTGGTGCAAGACCGCACACATGATTTATCTTTGGTGGCGATATATACCCCGCACCCAAGGCACACGATTTCTTCGGTTTTTGTTTATTCTACGGGAAATGCTGTTACCTTGCCTTCGGGTAAATACGACCTAGATGGGCAGAGCATTTTGCTTTACAGCGAGCGCAATGGAGGCAGGCTAAATGATTATCACCGCTTAGACTTAGCTTATACCTTTAAATTTAAACAAAAAACGAAGGCTGACGGTAGTTTATCTCGCTTTGAAAATAGCATAACAACCTCTATTTATAATACTTACAATCAAAGAAATCCATATATTTTGGATTTTAAACCTGTGAAAGACAAACCAGGTGAGTTTGAAGCCGTGCAAACGTCTTTGTTCCGCATTTTGCCTTCTGTTTCTTGGAATTTAAAATTTTAAAACGATGAAAAAATATAATTATACTTTTCTACTATTGCTCGGTTTTCTGCTCTCCTCTTGCGAGCTTACCAAAGTAGTTAAACCTAAACTTAAAGAAGATGCGCCAAAAATTGTCATTGATGCCAAGCTCAAAAGGCTTTTGCATGCCGATGGCGAAATTTCCAGCGAAATTACGGTGTTGCTTTCTCGCTCACAAGTGCTCAACAGCTACGAAGATACTAAAATCAGTGCTGCACAAATCCAACTTTTGATTGGCGAAGCTACGGTTTTGGATATTTTGGAAACCGAAAAAGGTGTATATCAACTAGACCTAGACCAAACGCCAGAAGACAACCAAACACTTGCTTTGCGTGTCAGCACAAATGGAAAAACATATACGGCAAATAGCTATTTTCCAGCAGTGCTTTCGGATTTTAGCATCAGCGTTGTAACTAGAAAACCCAATTTTAGCACGGAAGTGTATAATGTTTTAAATGCTAGCTTTATTTATCCTGCGCCAAACAGTTATTTCTGGCTGCAAGCTACATTTGAACCGCTTGACGCCGAAAAAATCAAATACCAACGCGCCGAAAAACTTTCAGAATTTATATTTTACCCCTCAGGACCAGATGATTCTTTTGTAGCTGCCGTGGGGAGTCCAATCAATCCGATATTTTTTGCCCGCACCTTAAATAAAACCGAAGCGCAAAAAGAAGAAACGGGCGTGCTAGATATTTCTATGGACAACGGGGATAAAGCATTGGTAACGGTTTGGTCTGTTGCCAAGGGGGTTTATACCTATTACCAAGAGCAACAACAAGTGCAAGGTAGTTTTAATTCTACAATTCCTTACAATCCTAGCAATAATTTTAAAAATAGAGAAGTTTTGGGCAATTTCAGTGTGCTTAACGGTTTAGAAAAAGAATTTATTTATGCTCCCTAAATTTCAACATGGCATTAAAGCCAAGAAACATTTGGGGCAACACTTTTTGAAAGATGTGCAAATTTGCGCCAAAATTGCTCATAGCCTAGTTTTAAACCAAGATGAAAATGTGCTTGAAATTGGTCCTGGAGCAGGTGCGCTGACGACTTTTTTGCAAGAATTGCCGATTTCTTTGTGGCTGTCAGAAGTGGATACAGAAAGCATTGCTTTTTTAAAGGATACCTTGCATGTGTCCGAAGAGCGCATTTTGGGCGATTTTTTGCAAGTTGATTTGCAGGGCGTAAACCCTGGGCAATGGTCTATCATTGGCAATTTCCCCTATCACATTTCCACACAAATTTTATTTCGCATTTACGAGCAAAAAGATAAAGTCAATCAAGCGGTGGGTATGTTTCAAAAAGAAGTTGCCGAAAGGGTTGCGGCAAAATCGGGCAGCAGAACCTATGGCATACTGAGCGTGCTGATGCAGGCTTATTACGATATTGAATATTTGTTTACCCTCAATGAAGACGCTTTTATACCGCCGCCCAAGGTAAAGTCTGGGGTGATACGTCTAGTGCGCAACGAAGTTAAAAAATTGCCCTGCGATGAGGCGTTTTTCAAGGTTATTGTTAAAGTTGCGTTCAACCAAAGGCGAAAAACCCTTAGAAATGCTTTGAAATCCATTTTGCCCCCCAATTTTCCGACCACCGATAAAATTTGGGATTTGCGTGCAGAAGCCTTAAATGTAGCCGATTATATTTTACTTGCCAATCAGATAAAACCACAATGAATAATAAACCTAGAATAGGTGTGCTTTTGCTCAATTTGGGCACGCCAGATAGTCCCAAAGTGCTAGATGTAGCCAAATATCTATACGAATTTTTAAGCGATGAGCGTGTGATAGACATTCACCCCATCGCTCGTTTTTTGCTGGTGGGTGGCATTATTGTGCCGTTCCGCTCGCCAAAATCCGCCAAAGCCTACAAAGAGCTTTGGGCGTTAAACCAAGGCATTTCTCCATTGCTCAAATACACAGCCTTGCAAGCAGAACTTTTGCAAAAGGCTTTGGGGGACGATTATGTGGTGGAATACGCCATGCGCTATCAAAGTCCAAGCATTGAAAGTGCGGTTGCCCGCTTGGCAAAACAAAATTTAGACCATTGGATTATACTGCCTTTGTTTCCGCAATATGCTTCGGCAAGTACAGGTTCTGCGATTGCCAAAACCTTGGAAGTTATATCCAAACGCTGGGTGATTCCAAGTCTGCGCATTGTGAGTGATTTTTTTGCGCACCCTTTGTATATTCAAGCCTTTGCCGAACGTGGCAAAAACTGGCAACAGTACGACCATATTTTGTTTTCCTATCACGGTTTGCCCATTCGCCAATTGGATAAGGTTTATGAAGAAGGTTTGTGTGCCGACCGAGATTGCGCCCATGAAATCAATGCGGAAAACCATTATTGCTACGCCGCCCAGTGCCATGCGACCACGAGGGCTTTGGCGGAAAAACTGGGTATTCCCAAAGAAAAATATACCACCGTGTTTCAGTCTCGCTTGGGCAAAGAACCTTGGATGGAGCCTTATGCTGAAGAGGCTATTCATAAACTTGCCAAAACTGAAAATTGCAACAAGGTGCTGGTTTTTAGCCCAGCTTTTGTGAGTGATTGCTTGGAAACAGAAATAGAAATTGGCATGGAGTATAAAGAAATTTTTACCCACGAAAACAAAGTGCTAGACTTGGTTACAAGTTTAAACGACAGCGATATTTTTATTCAATGTTTGGTGGACTTGGTAAAAAAATAGACAAAACTACTTTTCTTTTGAAAAAAAAGTTTTATCTTTGCATTCAAATTCACGGTGGGTGTAGCTCAGTCGGTTAGAGTAGTGGTTTGTGGTACCATTGGTCGTGGGTTCGAACCCCATCATCCACCCGTAATTGTTAAAACTTCTGGCTTTTGCCAGAAGTTTTTTTGTTAAAAAAATTTTATTTTTTTATTTTACAAATATTTATTTTTTTATAGACTATTATTTTGATTTATCACGAGTATTCCTTACATTTACATCAAATTCAAAATTATGAAAAAGAAACTAGTCGTTACACTGTTAAGCGTTTTCGGCTTGACTTTCGGGCAATTTAAATTTGGCATATCTCCTATTGGAGTTTCTGCCATTGTAAACAAGGACTATAACATGGCTAGACATGGCGTAGGCGGCTTTCTGGAATTTGCAGGGCTCTTTAAAGAAAATTATGAGGTGGGTGTACAAATTGGGTATAGTTATTATTTTTCGCCGAGTAAACAGAAGTTTAAGATAGATGTAGATCAATTTTTGGCAAATCCTGCTGGATTACTTTCCGCACAGGAAATGTTTGGCAACGTTACGGCAATATCCACTAAATCAATGTCTAATTTAAATCTGTACGCATTGCCTTATTTCAGGTATTATTTTCTGCCTAATCCTAACCTAAGACCCTATTTGTTGGTGGGCGTAGGTATTGCGTATAACATGGCAAATGCGGGTACTGAGGGTACGGCAAGTCAAAAATTGGCAACTTATGCTGGCACAAGTGTTTCTGCCAAGCTTGGTGTTGGTATTCGTTTGCTCAAATTCCTAGAAGTTGGCTTGTCTTATGGTTATGCAGGGAAGATGACTTACGAAAAAAATAACGACCTTTTCAATAGCGCATCACAAGAGTATCAACAAGGGATACAGTATTTAAAACCTACATTGAAACAGGTTTATAATTTACACACCTTGCTTTTGCATGTGAGTATAACTTTGGGCGGAAATATTAAGAAAAACTAAATCGTCCGTAAATGTATTAGCACGAAAACTTCCAGCGAAAGCTGGAAGTTTTTTTATTATCAATGTATGGCATGAATTTTCAAAGAACTAAAACGTTTCACTTGGGGTTATTTTTTTTATTTTTGTGTAAAATTTTTATACTATGAGAAACATACTTGCTAATTTGGCTAAGATTTTTTGCTATTACGTGTATTTTTTATTGCTGTTGCAATTGCAGCGTTGGACTTTGTTGTATGTGAAATCCACAACCACGTTGGGTTATACGGCAACAGATTTGTTTAACTTATTCAAAATGGGTTTTTTGTTTGACACACAAGCCATTGCTTATGCTTTATTGCCTTTGTTTGTTTTTGTTTGGCATGCGAAAATTTTCAGTGTTTTGGCATTGACGCTTACTTATCTGTTCACTTTGTGTGTTTGGGTGGACTTTTACTTTTTTGATTATTTTAATGCGCATCTGAATGCTTTGGCTTTTGGTGCCATGGAAATGGAAAATACTTTGTCTATTTTGCGATTTTTGTGGCAAGATTACCCCGTTTTTGTCATGTTTATCGCATTGATTGCATCTTTATTTATAGGTTATTTTGCGCACAGTTTGATTGAAAAAATCAAAATGCCACCTTTATCCTTGATGCCTGTTAGCTTGGTATTTTTGGGTTATGTGGCACTGCATTTTTTGGCTTTGCGTGGCTCTGTGAGCACTTTTCCGCTAATCAATGATGATAGAATAATTTCGCCAATAGGCTTATTGAACGATTTGACGGTGAATGGCTTTTTTTCCCTAAAAGAAACTTTGGTGGAGCAAATGCAAAACACTTTGGACGAAGATACAGACAAAACTTTGCGCCAATACGGATTTACCAGCATAGAACAGGCTATTGCCGCTTTGCAAGAACGTTCTGTGGACACGCAAACACATTGGCAAAAACAGCTCACAGAAACTACCTCAGAAAATTTATTTTTGCAAGAAAACCCGCCCCATGTTGTGTTTTTGCAAATGGAGCGTTTTGCTACGTACTACTTGCAGGCGCATAGTCAAAATTTTAATCTGCTTGGTAGATTTGCCAAATATTATCCAGATTTGATAAAATTTGAAAATTTCACGTCCATGCACCAAGGCACTTTGCATTCACTCTTGTTTTTTGTGATGAACAATGTTACGCATGCGGATATATCTAAAACAAAATATAGAAACCATACTTTTGCTACGTCTAATCCCCTTGTTTTTGCAGGTAATGGCTATCATACGCTTTTTGTTACCAGTGGTCGTTTGGGTTGGAACAATTTATTTCAATTTTTGCCAGCACAAGGGTTTCAAGAAATTGCTGGCGATGCGGTTATTTTGCATGCCTATCCCGATGCGCCTAAGCATGAAGATTGGGGTGTTTTTGACCATAGCATGTTTGATTATGCAGCTTTACAACTTAAAAACGCCACTAAGCCTTATTTTATTTACGGCATGAGTACCACCCATCACCCACCTTTTAAAGTGCCATCTAGTTATACGCCTTACCCCATGCAATGGAGTGAAAAAATAGAAAATCTAGTGATGGAACCTTATAAACGCAGGCAAGAAGATTTTTTAACCTTTCAATACGTTACCGATGCCTTGGGTGGTTTTTTTCAACAGCTGGAACAAGCTGGGCTTTTGGAAAACACAATTATAGCCATTACAGGAGACCATACGCCCAAAGACAACATCAGACCCCATGCAAATTATTTGTTTGAACAAGCAAAAGTTCCTCTTTTGTTGCACGTACCAGAAAAGTATAAACGATTTGCCCACGTGGACACCACAAAATTTGGCTCACATAAAGATATTTTTCCCACTTTATATCATTTAAGTTTATCCAATGCGTCCTATTACAAAACGGGAAATAATTTATTAGATAAGCAGATGCAAGATGATTATGCTTTGTATTATAGCTTGTATTTTGACAAACAAGGTGCTTATGAAGATAATGGCATTTTTTCGGCATGGACGCCTTTTGGATTGCAAAAGTCTTCTTCGGATAGACAAGATGCTATACGTAAAAAAATAGATGCTTATTTTGCTGTTTTTCAATATTTGATTAAAGACGATGTGCGTGTAAAAAAATAAACATTATGCTTGCACTGAGCCTATAAAAATCATATATTTGCCTATAATAAATTGCAAATATGGCTCTTATTCGTTCCGTTTCTGGTATTAGAGGCACTATTGGTGGGTTTTGCTCAGAAAATCTTACGCCTTTGGACATTGTGCTGTATAGCAGTGCTTTTGCCGAACTTTTAAAAATAAAAACAGGTGTCAGCAAGCCGAAAGTTGTTTTGGGTAGAGATGCCCGCATTTCTGGTCAGATGCTCACGCAATTGGTTACAGGCACTTTGTTGGGCATGGGCGTTGATGTGATAGATTTAGGACTTGCTACCACGCCCACGGTAGAAATTGCCGTGCCTTTGGAAAATGCACAAGGTGGCATGATACTCACTGCCAGTCATAATCCCATGGAATGGAACGCCCTAAAATTGCTCAACGACAAGGGCGAATTTATTTCGGCTACTTGGGGAGAGGAGCTTTTGGCTTTGGCGCAAAAACAAGATTTTCAATATAGCACGGTGCAAGATTTGGGAATGTGCGTGCAAAAAGATTATTTGCAAAAACATGTGGCACTCATTTTGGGGTTGGACTTTGTCCAAAAAGATTTAATCCAATCTAAACGCTATAAAATTGTGGTGGACGCCGTGAACTCTGTCGGTGCAATATATGTGCCAGCATTGCTGGAAGCCTTTGGAGCAGAAGTTATTTTGATAAACGGCGAACCCAACGGCATTTTTGCGCATAATCCTGAACCTTTGCCTGAACATTTGGGCGAAATTATGCAAGCGGTGCGCACGCACAAAGCAGATTTAGGTATTGTTATAGACCCCGATGTGGATAGACTGGCTTTGGTTTGTGAGGACGGTTCTTTTTTTGGGGAGGAATATACTTTGGTAGCTGTTGCGGATTATTTGTTGAGCAAGCAAAAAAGCGATGTGGTCTCTAATTTATCCTCTTCTAGGGCTTTGGCAGATATTGCCCACAAACACGGCGTTGTTTATCACGCCTCGGCGGTGGGAGAGGTTCATGTGGTGGCAAAAATGAAAGAAGTCGGTGCTAAAATTGGTGGAGAAGGCAATGGGGGCATTATTTACCCAGCGGCGCACTACGGCAGAGATGCTTTGGTGGGCATTGCTTTGTTTTTGAGCCATTTGGCAGAACAAAATAAAACGGCAAAGGCTTTGCGTGCGGATTATCCCGATTATTTTATGGCAAAGGAAAAAATTACTTTGCAAAAAGTTGATGAGGTTTTGCAAAAGGTGCAGGCGCATTATGCCCATGAAAAAATAAACACCACTGACGGGGTGCGCATAGATTTTGAAGCAAAAAAATCTTGGGTGCATTTGCGCAAATCCAATACAGAGCCTATTGTGCGCATCTATGCAGAAAGCACCAGTGCCGAACTTGCCCAAGCCTTGGCAGAAGATATGAAACAAGTAATCGCTAAATTCGCATAAGATGATTTACCTAGACAATGCCGCCAGCACGCCACTGGAAAATGAGGTTTTAGCGGTCATGCAAGATTCTCTGGGCAAACATTTTGCCAATCCATCGTCTCAACATGCGGCAGGACGACTTGCCAAGAGCCAAATAGAGCTTGCACGCCGAAAAATTGCCCAGCATTTGTCTTGCAAACCTGCGGAGATTATTTTTACCAGTTCGGGTACGGAAGCCAATAATTTGGCTATTCACGCAGCGGTGTATGATTTAGGGGTAAAGCGATTTATTTCATCGCCTTTGGAGCATCATGCGGTTTTGCACACTTTGGAACACTACGCCAAAGGGCATCATATAGAACTGGTGCTTTTGCCTGTCAATGCAGAAGGCGAAATCAACTTGGCGGATTTGCAAAAACTTTTGACGGAAAATGTGCCTACTTTGGTTTCTTTGATGCACGCCAACAATGAAATAGGTACTTTATTGCCTTTCCAAGAGGTGGCAAGTCTTTGCAAAGCAAACGGTGCATTTTTCCATTCAGATACCGTGCAGACCCTTGGGCATTATTCCATAGATTTGCAACAAACGCCTTTGGATTTTATGACCTGTTCAGCACACAAATTCCATGGACCAAAAGGCGTAGGGTTTTTGTTTAAAAGGGAAAATTTGCGCATACAAACTTTGCTCCACGGTGGCGGGCAGGAGCGGGGTTTGCGCTCTGGCACAGAAAATACGCCTGCT
>CANHHI010000053.1 GCA_947460225.1 Flavobacteriales bacterium | reverse complement strand
CTTGCCGAAAACACCGCAAACACGCACTTACAAAACATTGCCAAAGCCGAGCAATGGGGTTTTAAAGTGCCAACTTTACAAACGCAGTACATTGCTTGTGCGCAAAATATATCGGACATCATATCTTTTATAAATTATTGGGATAAAGAACGCCAAAATCTGCCTTTTGATATTGACGGGGTGGTGCTCAAAGTCAATAGCTTTGCCCAACAGGAAGAACTTGGTTTTACCGCCAAAAGCCCACGCTGGGCTGTGGCGTATAAATTCAAAGCCGAGACTTTGTCCACCATTTTGGAAGACGTGAGTTATCAAGTCGGCAGAACGGGGGCGATTACGCCTGTGGCGCACCTAAAACCCGTTTTGCTGGCAGGCACGGTGGTCAAACGTGCATCTTTGCACAACGCCGACCAAATAGAAAAGCTAGATTTACACCTTGGCGACACGGTTTACGTGGAAAAAGGCGGGGAAATCATTCCCAAAATTGTTGGGGTGGACACCTCGCTACGCCTAGCGGAGGCAAAAAAAATAGACTTTATCACGCATTGCCCAGACTGCCAAACGCTTTTGATGCGCAAAAATGACGAGGCACAGCATTATTGCTTCAACAACAACTGCCCCACGCAAATCAAAGGCAAAATGGAGCATTTTGTGAGCCGAAAAGCCATGAACATAGAGGGTTTTGGCACGGAAACCATTGCGTTTTTTTATGAACAAGGTTTTGTGAAAAATATAATGGATTTATACCATTTGCCTTTTGAAAAAATATTGACTTTGGAAGGCTTTAAAGCAAAATCTGTACAGAATTTACAAACGGCTTTAGAAATCTCTAAAACCGTGCCTTTTGAGCGGGTTTTGTTTGCCTTGGGCATTCGCTACGTGGGCGAAACGGTGGCGAAAAAATTGGCAAAGCATTTTCAAAACATAGCAAACATTGCCCAAGCTACTTATGAAGAACTTTTGCAAGTAGATGAAATTGGCGACAAAATCGCCCAAAGTGTCAAGGAATATTTCGCCGAAGCCGAAAATAAAATATTGATAGCGCAATTGCAGGAACTCGGTTTGCAGTTTGCCATGCAAGCGCAAGAAAATGCGCATATTTCCGAAGCCTTGAAAGGCAAAAGCATTGTGGTTTCGGGGGTGTTTAATACGCCCAGAACCGAATTGCAGGCTTTGATAGAGGCACACGGAGGCAAGAATGTGTCGGCGATTTCTGCCAAAACGGATTTTGTGCTGGCGGGGGAAAACATGGGACCTGCAAAGCTCAAAAAGGCAGAGGATTTGAAAATAACCATACTGTCGGAAGAAGATTTTTTTGCACTTATCCAACAAAAACACTAACTTTGCCAAAAATCCAAGCATCGAGCTACCGCTGGTGTTCGCACGAGAGGAAAGTCCGAGCAGCGTAGAGCAACCTACTTCCTAACGGGAAGGCGCAAGGAAACTTGCGACAGCTAGTGTTACAGAAAATAACCGCCCTGTTAAGCCCGTTATAAGAAGTATTTTATGGAAATATACACCAGAAATGCTTGTTATGGCGGGCTTAGGGGTAAGGGTGAAAACGAGAGGTAAAAGCTCCCGATACAGCTTGGCAACAGGTTGTGTGAATAAACCTTAGGTGCTGAAATATCATGTATATCTACGTTTTAGGGCTGCTCGCCTGAGTAGAGGGGTGGATAGATAGATGCAAGCAGTGATGCTTGTGCTAGATAAATGGTAGCCTAAAACAGAACTCGGCTTACGGGTGCTTGGAATTTTTTATGATTGATATGAATACGTTTAACATAGTAAATTGCAGGCAAGAACAAATAGATAGTATGTGTAAATTAGAAAGTTTATCATGGGCACCTTGGCTTGTGGCTAGTAGAGATAGCTTTTATAACAGAATAAGCACTTTTTCAGACGGTCAATTTTTAATACAGAATGCGCAGGGTGATGTAATAGCCATTTTATCAACCAATAGAATATTTTGGAATGGAAAAATTAAAGAGTTACCAAGCTGGATGGATATTGCAGGTAATTCTGGAGATTTTAGAAAACTTTATGATGAAAAAGGCAATACTCTTGTTATGATGTCTATCAGTATAGATAAAAAACACCATGCATTAAGGTTACCAGAGTTTTTTATCAAACATCTTATAGAATTTGCAAAGCATAACAATATTGATAGAATTATAGGGTCATTTAGACCAAGTGAATATGGTCTTCATAAGTTTAAATTTAAGGAAAATGCTTTGTCTTTTGAAACATATATAACAAGCAAAAACGACAAAAATTTGCCATTAGATAAGTGGTTAAGAGTATTATATCAAAACGGTGTTGTATTTTTTAAGGTAGATGAAAATGCTATGTGTATTCCTATATTAAGATCAGATATGGAAAATTATAGACAAAACTATAATTCAACGCTTTGGTGGCAACCCAAAGAAAATGTATGGGAATGTGTAGAAACAGGAGCTTTTTTTGTATTGGGAGATGTAGCAAGCTATATAGAATCAAATATCTGGGGTACTGTTTGGACAGCAAAATAATAGGCATCACTTGCGCTTCTGTTGCAGGTGTTGCAATCAATGCGTTTTTTGTATGGGCGTATGGCGTACGTATTTATATGTTGCTTGTGCCTTATCTACACGCTTTTAAACCGAGATAAACTATGTCTGCGAAAAAGTAAAACCCACAACATGGGCGAGCCCTTACCAAACTCGTTTTCCCCATGCTGTGGGTTTCCAGCCTGACGGCTTGCACTATTAAAATAACCCCAAATCCTGCTCCTCTCTTGGAGTACCTTTTCAGCAGGCGTTACCTGTTTTAATCAGCTTCGCTGGCATCAGAGATGCTTTATTCTGCTTCGCAGGCACAGACATCGTTCCTACAATGCGTTTGCAAATTCCCCCTTTTTTAAAGGGGGCAGGGGGATTTAAATTTTCTGCCCTTTTTTTGCAATACGCAAAACACGCAGTTTCATTCCTACATGTTTAAACCTGACACAGAAACTGACAAAATACCTGCCAAAAAAATATTTTTGTGTCAAGACCTGTCATTTTTTTAGTTTGGCACGGTTTTTGCAACAACATTAGTATGGACAAACATGAGCTAGAAAAGACTTTAAATTTAGAATTACGAGGCGAGATCTTATCGTGCTCATTAGCTCTAGAAAAATTGCTAAATAGCGTATTGCTTCTAAAACTTGGTATACAAGATAGAGGTGGTAATAAAACCCGTCTATTTGGTAAAAAGGCAGGAATATCTTTCAAGAATAAAATAGATCTCTTGTATGATATAGATGAATTATCCAAAGAAGAATGGCAAGATTTAGAATTTTTGATGAGCATTCGCAATAGATTTATGCACGATATTGATTGTAATTCTTTTTCTAAATTAGATGAAGGAAAGAATAGGTTAGAAAAGTATCTAGAAAATAATGAACAACGTAATGAACAGAACTATAAAAAAGCTTTTATGTGTTTATATAAAAAAACTCTGTCAGCTTTCAAAAATAAACTTGAGTCTATTCCGACTGTATATAAGTTAAGAGCAGACATGATTATTGAAATGAACACACAAGAAAAATTTCTCAAGGATTTATCTAACATTAAAGATATACTAGAAGAATCAAACCTATTATCTTATCAGTTATCTTCTTTATCAATGGAATTTTCAAATAAGGAAAATATTAGAGATATGTCGTTGTTTTTAGAAAAAATGAATGTAATGAATAAAAAAAATATGGATGCGAAAAATTTAATAGATAAGATGTACAGTGAACATGATATTAAATCAAAAACAAAGGATGATAAATTGAAAATAATGGGAATTGTTCCAAAGTATAGTAAAGAAAGATATTAACTACTATAGAAAGCAAAACAAAAACCCACAACATGGGCGAGCCCTTACCAAACTCGTTTTTCCCATGCTGTGGGTTTCCAGCCTGACGGCTTGCACTATTAAAATAACCCCAAATCCTGCTCCTCTCTTGGAGTACCTTTTCAGCATCAGAGATGCTTCTATTTGCCTTCGGCAGGCAAAACACTCTGCATTATTGAACTTCCTAAAAAAGAAAACCCAACCTGACGATTTGTAAGGTTGCAAACTACAAGTATCATTCAGCGTGTAAAACACGCCGCGAACAACAAACGCCTTTCAGCGGGGTTGTTCGTCAGGTTGGGTTATATTTTCAGATTATAACCCCAGCCGATTTTTTCGGCGTGTCGTTGTTCAATAAATGAACTCGTAGTTTGCGAGTACAAATTTACAAACTTTTCCTTTAAAGTTCCAAATTTTTGAGCAAGAAAATTTCAATAAAAATGCGTTTTGTTGAATTTATCTTGGATTAAAACAGACAATGTCTGGTAGGGGCGTATGGCATACGCCCTAAATGTACATCTATTACAATGCCTGCACCGTAGGTGCAGATTAAAACGCACGATGTGCGTAAAATTGGGAAAATGAAATTTGCAGGAATTACAACGCCTGCAACGTAGGTGCAGATTAAAACGCACGATGTGCGTAAAACGGACTGTGTCCGCAGACCTGTGTGTCTGCCCATTGAAAACAACGCATAAACCATGTAGTAGGGGCGTATTGCATACGCCCTAAATAAAATCCCCACAAAAATCCCACGCAAACGCACACAATTGGGCGTATGCAATACGCCCCTACATTAACCATTAAAACAGGCTATACTTGTGTTAATCTACTTTCATTAAACACCAAGGGTAGGAGCATGCAGAGGTCTTGCATCTCGTAAATTTCGCCTGTTTGCCCTTGCATGTAGAGTGCGATTTCTTTACTTTGGCGGTTTTGGTATTCTGCCAGCACCTGCCTGCATGCACCGCAGGGCGTAATGGGATAATCCACGGCAAAGTTTTCCGAAAAAGCACGAATGGCAATGGCTTGAATCGTGGCTTGGGGTTTGTTGGCAAAGGCGGAAAAAATAGCCACCCGCTCGGCGCATAAACCCGATGGATAGGCAACATTTTCTTGATTACTGCCCAAAACCACCGTGCCATCGGTCAGCAAAATGGCGCAACCCACGTGAAATTTAGAATAAGGCGCATACGCATCTTGGGCAACCGCTAGGGCTTGCGCCAAAAGTGTTTTGGCTTGTGCATCAAGGGTTTCTGTATTTTGATGCGCTACAAAATAAAGGGTTTCTGTTCGGAGTTGTTGCATGGCGTATAAGGGTAATAAGAATAATCAACACTGTGGAAAAATAGGGCGTGTGCGGGTGCGAGCTTGCTGGCTTTTTGTCGGTCTTTCTCGGCAATCAAGGCTTTAAACTCGGCGAGCGACAAATTGCCATAGCCAACTTCCAAGAGCGTGCCGACTATACTGCGCACCATGCCGTACAAAAACCGATTGGCTTGCACGTGATACGCCAAGCGTCCGCCCAAATCCTCAAATTCGGAGCGTTGCACCTCGCAAAAGTGGTGACTGACTGGCGAGCCTTGCTTGGCAAACACTTCAAAGTCTTTACTGCCCAAAAGTTCGCTGGCAGCATCTTGCATCAAGTGAATATCGGGCTTTTTGGGCAAGCGCAAACTGTATTCATGCACAAAGGGCTCCTTGTCAAAAGACAAATAATACACATACCGGCGGTAGAGCGCATCAAAACGAGCATGCGCATCATCATGCACGGCGTGTAGGTCTGAAACGCACACCTTATCGCCCAAAAGGGCGTTTAATTTGTGTAAAAATAAGGGCTTATCGTCAATTTTAGCGGGCAAATCGGCATGCGCAACGTAATACAAAGCATGCACGCCTGTGTCGGTTCTGCCCGTGCCTGTGAGCGTTATTTTTTCTTTGCAGAGTATGGATAATTTTTCTTGCAAAAAATCTTGCACGCTCGGCGCATTGGCTTGTGTTTGCCAACCCTTGAAAGATTTGCCGTTGTAAGCAATTTGCAAAAAATAGCGGGGCATTGTGAGGCAAATATAGCAAAAATTTTGTTACATTTACTGCCATGACGCAAATTCTTTTGCTTTCCGACACGCATGCTTACTGCGAAAAACGCTTGGAACCTTATTTAGCGCAAGCCGATGAAATTTGGCATGCTGGCGATATTGGCAGTGGAGCGGTTTTGGATTGGCTCTATGGCTTTGAAAAAACCGTGCGCATCGTGCATGGCAACATAGATGATGCGGTGCTTCGGAAAATTTGCCCCAAAGATTTATTTTTTACTGTGGAAGGCGTTTCCATTTGGATAACCCACATTGCGGGACACCCCAAGCGTTACGCCGAAGGCATCAAAGAAATTTTACTGCAAAAGAAACCCAAAATTTTGGTATGCGGACACAGCCATATTTTGCGGGTGATGTATGATGAAAAACATCAGGTTTTATACATGAACCCTGGTGCGATGGGCAATTATGGGGTGCATAAGGTGAAAACGGCTTTGCGTTTTCAAATCAACAAGGGCAAGGCGGAAAATTTAGAAGTAATAGAATGGGAGAGGTGAAGTAATGTGTGTGGAAATGAAAGCATAAGACTAAACCAACGTAAAAAATGCACATCACAATATTTTAATTACATTTGTAAAGCAAAAAGAATACATGAAACAGAGAATTTACATAGACACATCAATAGTTGGTGGCTACTTTGACGAAGAGTTCAAAGAAGCTACATTAAAGTTATTTGAGCGACTTGATAACAATGAAGTTATTTTTGTTGTTTCAGACTTGCTTGACCTTGAGTTGATTAACGCACCACAACAAGTTAGAGAACATTTATTAAAATATTCTAAAGATAAATTTCAGAGCATTGAATTAACAGAAGAAGCAATAAAACTTGCAGCCAAATATATTGACGAAAAAGTAGTCGGAAAGACAAGTTTGGAGGATTGCAGACATATTGCATTGGCTACGATACATAAAGTAGATGTTTTAGCAAGTTGGAATTTTAAACATATAGTAAACCTTGATAGAATTAAGGGTTACAATGCAGTGAATTTAAGTCTTGGATATGCAATGATTGAAATAAGAAGCCCTAAAGACCTAATACATTATGAAAACGACTAAACCAGAAAAACAGTTTGACGCTGTAAAAATGATGAGAGAAATTAGAGATGCCATAAGCACTGAAACGCAAAATATGACTTTGGAGGAATTGAAATCATATATCAAACAAAAACTTGCAGACAACAAAACAAAACCATTAGGACAATAATGATAAGTGTTGTTCTTAGATTTTTTGTTGTCAAGATTTTTTTGATGAACTAAGCCCCCTGCGAAAGTATTTTATGGAAAATAGTTTTTGCAAAAGTGAAATCTGAAACCCACAGCATACCTAAGTATGTGAGGATTGGAAGATGAGATTTTGTGAAAAATATGCACCAGAAAATGCTTTGCGCAGCGGGCTTGAACTATTTAGCAAAAACAAACAGATGAAACTACACGCTGAAATCATCACCATTGGCGATGAAATTTTAATAGGTCAAACCATAGACAGCAATGCCGCTTGGCTGGGTGCAGAATTGACTTTACTGGGCTTTTCGGTGCGCTATCGCCAAACGGTGAGCGATGAAAAAACAGATATTTTATCGGCTTTGCAATTGGCAAAGTCCAGAGCAGATTTGGTGTTAATTACAGGTGGTTTAGGTCCCACCAAAGACGATATTACCAAGAAAACCTTGTCTGATTTTTTTCAAGCAAATGTAGTGCGCAACGTGGAAATTGAAGCGCATCTAAGGCAGTTTTTTGCCTTGCGCAATCGTCCAATTTTGCCTGTAAATTTAGCCCAAGCGGATATGCCCGACAAAGCAGAAGTGCTTTTTAATGCCATGGGCACAGCCAGTGGTATGCTTTTTGAGGAAAATAAAAAAGTTTTTATCAGCTTACCCGGCGTGCCTTATGAAATGAAACACATCATGCAAACGAGTGGTTTTGAAGCAATCAAAAAACGTTTGCCTTTGCCTGTTTTAACCTATAAAACATTGAGTACTTATGGCTTAGGCGAGTCTTTTTTGGCGGAAAAAATCAAGGATTTTGAAACTGAAATCAGAGCAGAAGGCTTTTCTTTGGCTTATCTGCCTTCGTTTTCGGTGGTGAAATTGCGTTTGGGCTTGTCGGGAAGCGATGCGAAAACCAATGAAGAAAAATTAAATCAAAAACTAGATATTTTAAAAACACAGTTAAAAGCATACATTTTTAGCGAAACGGGCGAGGATTTTATGCCTGTGCTGGCAAAAATGCTTATTAAAAACAACAAAACCGTAGCCATTGCCGAGAGTTGCACAGCAGGTGCTTTAATGAGTGCATTTACAGAGCTTTCTGGTAGCAGTGCGTATTTCAAGGGAGGTGTGGTGGCTTATGCCAATGCCATCAAAGAAAATCAATTGTATGTGGATAGAGACGCCCTTGAAGCATACGGTGCAGTGAGCCAGGTGGTGGTGGAGCAAATGGCTTTGGGTGTAAAAAATAATTTAAACGCAGACTTTGGCATTGCTACTTCTGGCATCGCTGGACCAACAGGGGGTACAGCGGAAAAACCCGTTGGTACGGTTTGGATAGCGGTGGCTACAAACCAAGATGTATATGCTAAATGTTTTTATTTTGGCAAAGACAGATTGCGGAATGTGCAATATGCGGTGCAAAATGCGCTTGGTTTTTTTTGGGAAAAGACACAAAAATTGTAACTTTGCAAATACATTTTCATTATGGCAAACACCAAACACGATTTTCCACATGTCAAAGAAGTTGCCGAGGCTTTGCACGGCAAGGTTCCTTATGTAGAGCTTTTGGAACCGTGTAGCATACATAAAGGGGTGCATAACATAGATGTTGATGGTTCTGCGCAAGATTTTTTTGCTTTGATGGCAGATAAATCATTTCGTTATAAAACAGTGGTGCGCTTTGTTCCTGCTTCGGGTGCTGCGAGTCGCATGTTTGCTTTTTTGTACGAAAATGCCGATGAAAACAACAAGGCTTTGCAACGTTTTTTTCAAGCATTGCCCAATTTTGCTTTTTATCCTTTGCTCAAAGAAAAAGCACAAGAGAAAGGCATGGATATTTGCAGTATTATAGCACAAAAAGATAGGGATAGCTTGCTATATCTATTGGGTGCAGAGGGTTTGCATTATTTGAGTTCCGCCAAAGGGGCTATTCCTTTTCATAAGAGCGAGCAAGGCGTTCCAATCACTGCATTTGAAGAGCAAATTGTGGAGAGCATAGCGGTTTTGCAAGATACCAACGAACCTGTTCGGGTGCATTTTTCTTTACCCCACAGCCAACACCAAGCCCTTTCAGCGCAATTGAAAGAGCGCAAAAAATCCATTGAAAAGCACTTTAATACGGGCTTTTCTTTGGCTTACTCCGACCAATTGCCCAGCACAGATGTGCCTTGCTTGCTTGTAGAAGCAGATACGCTTTTGCGAGATGAAAATGGCGAACTGGTGATGCGTCCAGGTGGGCATGGGGCTTTGTTGCACAATGTAAATGAATTGCATGAAGATATTGTTTTTATT
>CANHHI010000052.1 GCA_947460225.1 Flavobacteriales bacterium | reverse complement strand
AATACCCAGATACGCATATTGTAAATTTAGATTTGCTCACTTATGCAGGCAATTTAGATAATATAAAATCAGTAGCTGATGCGCCCAATTATACTTTTGTGCAGGGCGATATTTGCGATAGAACGCTTGTAGAATCTTTGTTTGAAAAATATGCTTTTCAAGGGGTTTTGCACTTGGCAGCTGAATCGCATGTGGATAATTCTATCGCAAGCCCAGAGGCTTTTGTAAAAACCAATGTACATGGCACGTTTACTTTGCTTGATGTAGCTAGGAAATTTTGGCTAGAAAAACCTTTTCAAGTGAAAAAAGGCTTTGAAAACGCAAGGTTTTTGCACGTTTCCACCGATGAAGTTTATGGAACGCTTGGCGAAACAGGGTTTTTTACAGAAACAACGCCTTATGCGCCCAATAGTCCTTATAGTGCCAGCAAGGCAGGTAGTGATATGCTCGTAAGGGCTTATTTTCACACATACGGCATGAATGTTGTAACGACCAATTGTTCAAACAATTACGGACCTTGCCAGCATGATGAAAAATTGATACCCACTATTATTCGCAAGGCTTTGCGTGGAGAAGCAATTCCCATTTATGGCGATGGTAAAAACGTGAGGGATTGGCTTTACGTGCTAGACCATTGCAAAGGCATAACACTTGCTTTTAACCAAGGTATAGCTGGAGAAACCTATAATGTAGGGGGTAGGAATGAACGCAATAATAATCAAATTGTGCAAACCATTTGTGCAATTTTAGACCAAAAAAGCCCCAAATCTGAAAGTTATAGCAAGCAAATCACGTACGTACAAGACCGTCCAGGGCATGACAAACGTTACGCCATTGATGCCACAAAATTAGAGCAAGAATTGCACTGGAAAGCAGAAGAGACCTTTGATACGGGCATTGTAAAAACGGTGGATTGGTATTTGGAAAAATATACATAGTTTGTTGGGTTTCCAAAAAAACCGTATCTTTGCAGTATGGAGTTTTTGTACATTTTACTAGGGCTTTTGTTGGGGGCTGTTGGGGTTTATTTTTGGGCGCAAAAAACGCTCAGTGCGCAGTCTGCCTCTTTGGAATACCTAAGCGCAGAAAATCAAGAATGTAAAAAAGTTATCGCACATAAAGAATCCGAAGTGTTGCGTTTGCATGGAGATTTAGCCACGCAAAAAGCTCAAAGCGACTATTTACGCACAGAAATGGCTAAAAACCAAGAGGAAATTCAGCAAACGCAACAAAAAATGCAAGAACAGTTTTCCAGTATTGCCCATAAAATTTTGGTGGACAATGCGCATATTTTGCAACAACAACACAAAGAGCGTTTGGAAGATGTCTTATCGCCTTTAAAAGAAAAGATTCAAGGTTTTGAAACGAAAGTAGAGCAGGCGCATAAGGAAAATATCCGAGATAACCAATCGCTTAAAGAACAGCTTTTGCATTTGCAAAAACTCAATCAAAATATAGGGGAGGAGGCAAAAAACCTTACTTTGGCACTTAAAGGGCAAAACAAAACCCAAGGCAATTGGGGGGAATTTGTGCTAGAAAGCGTTTTGGAAAAATCGGGCTTGGTTAAGGGCAGGGAATACCACACGCAGGCAAGTTTTCAAAGTGAAGAGGGCAGAAGGCAACAGCCCGATGTGATTATTCATTTGCCAGAGGGCAAGCATTTGATTATTGATGCTAAACTTTCGCTCATTGCTTATGAACGCTATTGTTCTGCGGAATTGGAGGAAGACAGAAAAAAGTTTTTGCGTGAACATATTCGTTCCTTGCAACAACATGTCAAGGGTTTGTCGGAAAAAAATTATCAACAACTCTATGAATTAAAATCTTTGGATTTTGTGCTCATGTTTATTCCTGTGGAGCCCGCATTTAATCTGGCTATTCAAGAGGAACATAGTCTTTATACGGAAGCCTTGGAGAAAAATATTATTTTGGTGAGCGCATCTACGCTTTTGGCTACCTTGCGCACAATTTCCCATTTGTGGAGACAAGAATACCAAAATCAAAATGCCCAAGAAATTGCTCGGCAAGGTGGGGATTTGTACGATAAATTTGTGAGTTTTTTAGAAGATTTACTTAAAGTAGGCGCTAAAATCAACGAAGTACAAGGAACGTATAGCGAAGCCATGAAAAAATTGTATGAAGGCAAGGGCAACTTGATAAAACGTGCAGAAAACATTAAAAAACTGGGTGCAAAAACGGCAAAGACGATGGACGCTCGTTTGTTGGAACGTGCTTCTGCGCAAGATGAAAACTAATTTATCAAGATAACATGAATGAAAAAGCGTATTATCCAGCCTTGACGGGCTTTCGTGCTGTTGCTGCCTATATGGTTTATTTGCACCATTATAACACACACCGTTTTGGGGAATTCATTTATCTTTTTTTTAATGAATTTAGGGTTGGTGTTCCACTTTTTTTTGTGCTGAGTGGTTTTTTAATTACTTTGCGTTATCACGGACAATTTTCTTGGTCTTGGCAATGGTTGAAAGTATATTTTGTCAATAGATTAGCTAGAATATACCCCAGTTATTTTTTAATCACTACGCTGGTTTTTGTTGCTTCTTTTGCACAAATGGGTTATTTTTCTTGGAAAGTATATCTGCTGAACATCTCATTTTTACGGGGTTTTTTCCAAGATTACAAATGGACTGGTATTGCGCAAGGTTGGTCGCTTACGGTGGAGGAAACTTTTTATTTTTTAGCCCCTTTAATTTTTGTAAGCCTGCGCAAAGTTTCTATTTGGATACAGGCAATTATGCTTATTGTATTTGGTATTTTTTTAGTTCAAATTGGTCAGAAACTAAACTTTCATGGGTTTTTTGCTAATTATGATTTTTTATTCACCCATACCTTTTTTGGTCGGTGTACGGAATTTTTTATAGGTATTCAATTTGCATTGTGGTTTAAAAGTGGCAAGATACAAGTATTTCAAGAGCGCTATTTTAAAAATTATTGGACTGTTGTAGGTATTTTAGGCACAGCTGTGTGTTTTGCTTTTTTTGCTTATAATAAATACCAAAATCCAGATATTGCATCGGGTTATCGCACACCCTTAGGGCTTTTGGTCAATGCAAGTGTTTTGCCTATTATGGTGGCTATTTTGCTTATTGGGTTAATTACAGAGCGCAATTGGGTTGTTTCATTGTTGAGTTCTACACTCTTTCAGCATTTAGGCAGAAGTTCTTATGCTTTTTATTTGATACACATGGGAATATTATGGAATATTGTTCATGTTTTGAGTGGAGGCATTTATCTGATAGATTTTTTAGGTATTCTTGGCTTATCTTTTTTGATGTATAAATTCATAGAACAACCTTATTTTGTTTGGATTAAACAAAAGTTTCAATAAGGGTTTTAATTTTCTCCATTTCTTGTGGTTCAAACCAATGCACGTTTGGCACTTTTTTAAACCAAGTCATTTGACGCTTGGCGTATTGTGCGGTGTGTGTTTTGATTTGCGCTGCCATTTCTGCATAACTGATTTTGTCTTGCAAAAAATCAAAACATTCCCTATACCCAACGGTTTGCAAGGCATTCAAATGTTGATAAGGCAATAAATTTTTCACTTCTTCCAGCAAACCTTCTTCGAGCATTTGCTCTACTCGTTTGTCTATGCGCACTCGCAAAACATGGCGTTCCAATTGCAAACCTACATATAAAAACCGAAAAGGCAATTTTTCTACTGATTTTATCTGGCTTGTCGTACCTTCCAGTTCTATTTCTATGGCACGCATCAACCTTTGTGGATTTTTTTGGTCTATGCGATTGAATTTGTCTATGTTTAGTCGTTTTAATTTATCTTGCAAAGCGGCTATGCCGTCTGACTTAAACAAAGTTTGTAAGTCATCTCGCAATTTCTGATTTACGGGTTTAAATTCGTCCAAACCCTCACACAAGGCTTTAATATAAAGCCCAGAACCACCCACGAGCAAAGCTGTTGTTTTGGTTTTAAATACATCATCTAAAACTTTTCGTGCTTGCCGGGCAAATTCCCCAGCACTGTAATTTTCAGCAATAGACACGTGCCCCAATAGAAAATGTGGGACGCCTGCTTGCTCTTTAACAGAGGGCGAGGCAGTCCCGATTTTCATTTCCGAAAAGCATTGCCTTGCATCTGCCGACAAAATGACCGTGTCCAAATACTTCGCAAGCTCAATAGACAAAGCGGTTTTACCCACGGCTGTCGGACCGAGCACTACAATTAAACAGGGTTTTGGGTTTTGCAAAGCAATACAGGCTTATTCTTCCTCCGCTAATTCTTCGTCGTCGAAATCATCGTCGCCAAAGTCATCATCGAGGTCGTCATCCTCATCATCATCACCGTCCTCGAAATCTAAATCGTCGAATTCATCTTCGTCATAGATTTCTTCAAAATCATTAAGTTCCTCTGTAAACATAGTTCCTTTGTTATTAATTGAGTTGGATTTTTGAGTCGTTTTTTTTGCTTGAAAAGTGCCTCGGCTATCTTCGCTAGGTGCTTCGCCAAAGCTATACAATAACACAGGATACACCACGCCGTGTTCCGCAGGTATTTCTTCTACAATGGTTACATAAAATATCCACAAACGGATAAAATCATAGACATACAGCAGATTTTTAGTATCTAAGGCAATATCTTTAAATTTTACTGCGTGCATGAGTTTGACTTTTTCTTCCTCGTCAAAACCCATATCCATGATAGGAAATTCTTCGTTTTTATTCCATGCTTCATCGCTTTTGTAAAAAGATGCAATTTCCAAGCCTTCAAACTGAAAGGCTTTGATAATGGCATGGTGCATATCTTCCAAGCTGTTTTTTTCAGACACCGCAATGTCTCTAAAAATCTCTTGTTCCTCCTTGTGGTCTAAAACTACTCTTACTTTGTACGTTTTCATTTTTCTGTGTTTATTTCTTTTAATCCAAGTTCTTGGGCAATTTTTAACATCAATGTATAGGCTGCATCGTACTCGTTTGGAATCGTTCCTTCTAAGATTGCATCTTTGATTGCGTTTTTAATTTGCCCTACCTCCTTACAGGGATTTACCGCAAAAATACGCATAATTTCCGCACCGTCAATAGGTGGTTGAAAATTTTTTATTTTATCTTTTTCTTCTACTGCTCTAATCCAATGCTGAACCCTTTTAAAATTGCGCCTTACACGCTCTACCTTGTCTTGATTTTTAGAAGTAACATCGGCAAAGCACAAAGTCATCAAATCATCAAAATCTTCGCCCGCTTCAAAGAGCAATCGGCGTGCAGAACTGTCTGTGGCATTTTCACTCACCAGCGCAATGGGGCGCAGGTGCAGACGCACCAATTTCTGCACGTAGCGCATTTGGGCATCTAAGGGCAATTTGAGTTTAGCAAAAATTTTAGGCACCATTTTTGCCCCTTTTTCTTCGTGTCCGTGAAAAGTCCAGCCCGCCACGTCCTCAAAACGCTTGGTAGGTGGTTTGGCAATATCATGCAAAAGTGCTGCCCAACGCAGCCAAATATTATCCGTATAAGGGCAAATATTGTCCAATACCTGCAAAGTGTGGTAAAAATTGTCTTTATGCCCTTTGCCGTCTCGGTATTCCACGCCGTATAAAGCCACCATTTCTGGGAAAAACGTGTGTAAAAGTTTTGTTTTAAACAACAATTTAAAGCCCGTACTCGGCAAGGGCGTGCGCATGATTTTTTGCAATTCTTCGGTGATGCGCTCTTGTGAAACAATGCGCAGTCGCTCGCTATTTTTTTCTATGGATTGCAAATTTGCCTCTTCAATTTTAAAGCCTAATTGTGTGGCAAACCTGATGGCACGCATCATGCGCAAGGGGTCATCGCTGTAAGTTACGTCTGGGGCTAGGGGTGTTCTCAGTATTTTGTTTTCCAAATCTTGCAAACCTTGAAAAGGGTCTAACAATTGCCCATAATTTTCTTTGTTGATGCTTATTGCCAAGGCATTTATGGTAAAATCTCGGCGATTTTGGTCGTCTTGTAAAGTGCCCGAACTCACTTCTGGTTTTCTGGATTCACTTTGATAGCTTTCCTTTCTAGCCCCTACAAATTCATAATCTATGCCCGCATATTTAAACATTGCCGTGCCAAAATTTTTAAATTGGCTTACTTTTGTAACGCCCAATTTTTCAGCAGACAAACAAGCAATTTCCAAAGCATCGCCCAAGACCACAATGTCTATGTCTTTGCTTGGACGTTCTAAAAAAATATCCCGCACAAATCCCCCAATCACATACACCTTTGCGCCACATTGCTCGGCAATGCTAGACACTATTTTTAAAGCACGTGTTTGCACGTGTTGTTCTAGGTTTTTGTTCATGGGCGCAAAATAGAAAAACTGCCGTCTAGGTGTATTTCCCAAATCGTAGAGGATTTTGTCTTGACAGGATGCTGGGGAAGGTTTACCACATAATCCGCTTGTTTGAGAATATCTTGATGAATATCTTTAAATTTTCCAGAAAATGCCTCTCCGCTCACATTGGCAGAGGTTGACAATAGTGGTTTTTTATAGCTTTTGAGCAGACTTTTGCAAAACCCTTCTTGCTTCACCCAGCGAATGGCGACACTGCCATTTTCTGCGAGCAAATACTCGGGGAGTTTATAGACTTTTGGGTAAATCATGGTAATCGGCTCTGTGGCATATTCTAAAACTTGCCAAAAAGATTCGGGTACATCGTCCACGTATTGATTGAGTTGCCCAATATTTTCCACCAGCACAATGCACTTTTTTTGCAGTGCTCTGCCTTTGAGGGAAAATACTTTTTCTACGGCTTTTTGGTTGAACACATCACAGCCCAAACCCCATATTGTATCGCTGGGATAGAGTAAAGTATGCCCTTGTTTTAAGTGCGCAATAGCCTGTTGAACTTCTAAATCAGTTTGCATGGTCTTTTTCAAAAATATTTTTTACAGCCTGCATGGCAAGTTGTAAATTTTCAGTAAACTCGTTTTTCGCATGATGATTGGCATGGTCGGAAATGCCTTTGATAGCCTTTATAACGCCTTTGTATTCATTGACATGCAAAGTATGCAAAATCCCAGCAAGTTCCATTTCTACGAGGTCTATTTTTGGTGTTATTTTTGTAGCGTATTTTTCTTGAAAATTTTCCACAAAACTATTGCCCGAAGCGCAGGTAATTCCTGTGTTTGCTTGCAATACGTAATGGGTTAATCCGTTTTGTGGAATTTGTCCATAAGCATAGCCAAAAGCACTCACGTCCACATCAAAAAACATGGATTTTTCTATACAATACGCCTGTTTGAGTGCCACATTTTCAGATAAACCGCCAGCACTGCCTAGGTTGTATATGATTTCGGGGGTATGTTTTGTGAGCAAATATTGCGTAGCAGCGGCAGCGTTTGTATTGCCTATGCCTGTGCGCAGAATGCGTATATTTTGTTGTTTGAGTTCATAGATTTCAAAAGGTTTTGCTTGCAAAAGGCACACATTTTCTTGTCCAAACAGCGCAAAAACTTCTTCTTGCATCGCAACAAGACACCAAATGTAAGCGGGATTATTTTGAGACATATTGTTTTTATTTGGCAAAGATAATTATTTTTTTCCATTTGCACTGCAAAGCAATTTCTATTATATTTGTAGCATATTTATGTATCGTCCTACTTTTCTAGTAACCAATGATGACAGCATCAATGCGCCTGGCATTAAGCTACTCATAGAAGCCGTACGCCATTTAGGCAGAGTAGTGGTGGTGTCTCCAGCTTTGCCACAGTCGGGCATGGGGCACGCCATTACTTTGAATAATCCCCTGCGTTTGATTCCTTCGGATAAATTTGGCGCAGATATAGAAGCCTATCAATGTTCGGGAACACCTGTGGATTGCGTGAAGCTAGGCATTTTCAAAGCCTTGAATAATCAGCGTCCAGATATTATTTTATCGGGTGTCAATCACGGTTCCAACGTTTCCACAAATATTCTGTATTCAGGTACGATGTCGGCTGCGGTGGAGGGCGCATTGCAAGGTATTCCAGCGGTCGGTTTTTCTTTCACAGACCACAGTTGGGAATCGGATATGTCGGTTTGTGTGTCCTATATTCAAAAAATCGTCAAAATGATTTTAGAAAAAGGCTTATTTCCGCATACTTGCTTGAATGTGAATATCCCAAATTTGCCCAGCGATGAAATCAAAGGCATCAAACTTTGTCGGCAAGCGAGGGCTTTTTGGGAGGAAGATTTTCAGGAGCGCAAAGACCCCATGGGCTTTTTATATTATTGGCTGAGTGGGGATTTTTTGAACCACGACCAAGGGGAAAATTCAGATTATGCCCTGCTCAAAGAAGGTTATGTAACGATTGTGCCCGTGCAGTTTGATATGACTTGTTACCAAGCACTTTCACAAATGAAACGTTGGAATTTAGATGAAGCATAAAAAAAATAGGTGGTTGGGCTTTTTTATAGGCTTTATTTTGCCTATCTTTGCGCTTGCTTTTTTAGAGATTTATTGGCGTAAAACTTGGCATACCTCGCTTGGATTTTTTTGGCAATTGCAAGACAACACAGAAATTTCGTTTTATGCGCAGGTGATGAGCCTTGTGGTGCTTTTGGATTTTGTGCCTTTGGCGTTTTTTGATTATAAAAAAAATCATTATGCCGTGCAAGGCGTTGGTTTGGCTGTTGTAGTTATTTATTTACCGATTATTATCTATTTAAAATTTTTGGCATGAAATATTATTTGATTGCAGGAGAGGCTTCTGGAGATTTACATGGAGCAAATTTAATCAAGCAATTGCGCTTGATGGACAAAGATGCACAGTTTCGTGCATGGGGAGGAGACAAAATGGCATCGGAGGGTGCAACTTTGGTGAAACACTACAAAGAAATGTCCTTTATGGGATTTTTTGAGGTGTTCGTGCATTTGTTTAAAATATTTGCCAACATGCGTTTGTGTAAAAAAGATATATATGCTTTTTATCCAGATGTGTTGATTTTAATTGATTATCCAGGGTTTAATTTGCGCATGGCAGCCTTTGCCAAAAGTTTGGGCATTAAAACTGTTTATTATATTTCCCCAAAAATATGGGCTTGGAACACAGGCAGGGTACATAAAATTAAAAAAGTAGTGGACTTTATGCTCTGCATTTTGCCCTTTGAAAAAGCATTTTATCAAAAATACAACTTTTCAGATGCGGTGCATTATGTCGGCAATCCTTTGGTAGATGCCGTAGCAGAGTTTAAAAGCAAAACTTTTGAAAAAAGTGCATTTTTGAAAGAAAATAATCTACAAGCGGATAAGCCCGTGGTGGCTTTGCTACCAGGCAGTAGAACGCAGGAGGTGCAGAAAATTTTGCCCGCCATGCTGAAAACCACCAAATTTTTCCCAGAAACGCAATTTGCTGTGGCAATGGCACCTGGTAAAAATATAGATTTTTACGCCAAATGGGTTAAGAAATATCCCAATATTGTTTGGGTGCAAGACGATACCTATAAACTTCTACGTGTTTCCCAAGCCGCTTTGGTCAAATCAGGCACTTCTACTTTGGAAACGGCTTTGTTTGAAGTTCCACAAGTGGTGTGCTATAAAACAGGCTGGATTTCTTATATTTTGGCTTTGCTTTTGGTTAAAGTGCCTTATATTTCCTTGGTGAATTTGATTGCACAAAAACCTTTGGTGAAAGAATTGATACAATTCCGTTGTCATTCGGGTGCCTTAAAAACGCAGTTAAAATATTTGCTCAGTGCAGAGGGGAAAATCTATTTTGAAGGTGCATACCAAGAGTTATTTGCCATTTTGGGCGAAGTAGGTGCATCGCATAAAGCGGCAAGGGTAATATTTTTTGAAGCCATGAAGAAAAACTATGCGCAGGCTTAGTCTATTGTGTATTTTACTTTTTAAACTGGGGTTTTCACAGACCTTGGAAGTTTTGCTCAGTTCCTTAAAAACGCCCAAACAAGTTACTGTGGAAGTGCTTGCTGGCGAGTATGATTTGGTACTGCAAGATGGACATAATCTAGCTTTTGCCTTGGGCGAAAAAATACAGCTTAATTTT
>CANHHI010000051.1 GCA_947460225.1 Flavobacteriales bacterium | reverse complement strand
TTTTGATTATGCTTATAGAAAGATCCCTGGGGAAGTTATAGAAATTAAAAACACTCAAGATTTTCAAAAGATAGGCAAGTGTTATCCTTTGGACGGCAACTATAAACTGGTAAATAATTTGGATTTTTCAGGTATAAATAATTTTGAGCCTATTCTAAAATTTGCAGGAAATTTCGATGGTCAAAATTATACCATTAGCAATCTGCATATCAACCAATCAAACAGTGAAAATAAATACGTAGGCATTTTCGGGTATGTTTACTCTTCAAACCAAACACCTTCTATTGCCAATTTAAAAATTATAAATTCTAGTGTCACAGGAAAATATGATGTAGGTATGTTGGTTGGACAGGCTCCAGAAAGAATTAGCATTAAAAATGTATCGCTTGATAATGTTTCTATAAAAATAAACGACAATGTTTCTGATAGGTATGACGCATACTATGTAGGTCTATTAGCTGGTTTTGTACAACAAGCAACGATTGAAAATAGTTATGCCAAGGGAACTATTGATATTACAGCCCGATTGTCTGTAAAAGCAGGTGGACTCTTAGGAGTTGGCAAGAATATAAAAATATCTAATAGTTATGCAGATGCTAAGATAAAATCAAATGCCAAATATAATCAAATAGGTGGCTTAGCCGCTGGAATCTACACAAAATCAGAAGTTTTAGATAGTTACGCCTTGGCAGATATAGATAATACAGATTTAATTGCTGGTGGCAAAGATGGTCAATACTTTGTTGGCGGTTTAATTGCCATAACTGACTATTTGGTAAAAATACAAAGCTGTTATGCTCAGTCTAGAATTCTTGCTAAGCTAACGTCCACTAGTGTGTCTGTTAATACGATTACTTTAAATAACTCTGTCGTTGGTGGTTTTGTAGCTGATGTGTTAAATGATTGTACAATTAGTAAGTCTTATGCTGCTACAAGTATAGATGCAACAGGATATAAAGAATTGTATGTGGGTGGCTTTGCAGGCTCTGTTGATAAGTCTTCTGCTGTTTCTTCTTGCTATGCCAAAGGGTACGTTTCTGCTTCAACTAACCATTCTAATTTTTTACAACGTTCTCTTGAAATAGGTGGTTTCGCTGGTGTTGTAGATGCTTCTTCTGTTGAAAATAGTTATGCAACTTGCAATGTGTCAGCCAACGTTATTTCTTCTGCTAAAAATGCTCCATATATTGCGGGATTTGTTGGTTATCTTAGTGGTTCAAATGCGTCTTTTATAAAAAACTGCTATGCTACAGGGGAAGTAAAGCTAACTGCTGATAGTCAAAATTACTTTGCCTCTGGATTTGCATTAGCTTATAAAGATGCTTTGGCATCGCAAATTATCAGTTCCTTTCACAAACAAAACAATGTTCAGGTCAATAATGGAAGTTGGAGTAATGGTTTACAACAAACAAATGTCCAAGCGCAGGCTATATTAGAACAAGAAATAAGTTCCACGACATTTGCCGGCTGGAACACAAGCATTTGGTCTATGCAAAGTAATGCGTTTCCTTTGCTCTTATGGTAAGGTTTGTTTTTTCTAAATAGTATAAGGCAAAAAAAGCATTTTCCATGATGAAACCCACCGAAAGGTGGGTTTCATCGTGGATTTAGCGTTTCATGCGCAACACCCAAAACGAATGAAAAAATGTTTCCAAACGCCTCGCCAGCTAGTGCGCATCTGTATTCTCTGCGAAATTTGCAAATATTTTTCATGGGCAATGATTGCCATGTGGAAAAAACCTATTTTTCCAATGTTTTCTGGGCATTTTCAATAAATTCAGCTCTTGCTAAAATTGCTAAATCTTTTTTGATGCGTTTATACCTTTGTAAAACAAGGCTGGCTTGATGAAAAGAGAAGTTTTTTAGGAAATCGTTGATAACATTTTTCCAGATTACATAAGCTAAATGAAGAATTAAAGATATTCCAAATGTTCCCCAAAAAAGTGGTTTTATATCCTTTGACAGTTTTTTGCCCCCTTCTTTAAGGAAATTTTGATAATAATCTGAATTTTGATGGAAAAATGCGTACATGTCTAGTGCCATTTTAGCCAGGTTTGGTAGTAATACTTCAAGGTCTATTTTAAATAGTAAAATCCAAAAGTAATAACAATAAAGCAAAGTTGCGTATTTTACAATAGCTTTTGTAGTTTTTTCTGTTGTAGAGAAAAATATGCGATATACACAAATGCTGACAAAAAATGCGAACAATATTACAGAAGAGGTGTGCCAACATTCATCAATTTCTTTTACCGATGAAAAACGCATCATTGTTGCGAATACTATGATAATGGTTAGTATTGAAAAAGGAATTAAAGCAGTTGGGTTTATTTCAGTATTTTCGGGTTCCGTTTTTTTCTCAAAGAAAAGCGCAATGTAATTGCAAAATTTATACAGGGCAAGAAAAAACCATTCAAATACCTTATAAATATACAAAGGCAATATAAAAAAAACGATTATTAAATCACTTAATATGATATTGTCTTTATCCGTGAAATAATTTCTTACATGTTGTAAACATATTAAAAATTTGAGTATCCAAAATTTACACCATAATCCAGTAGCAACAGCCCAATTATTTTTTTCTTTCCGTTCTCGCTTCACAACTTCTAATAGCATGTGATACTGCTCTAAACGGTTTAGATTGTTAAAAGTATTTTCTTTTTCGGCTAATACCGTATCCAAAGTTGTTACCAAATCTGTTGCGTTTAGGTTGTTGTCCAATAAATAATTTTTGAGTTTAACTTGATTAAAGTAGAGTGTTGTTTTAGACTTTTTATTTTGGTTAGAAACGATTTTAAGTTTTGTCTTTTCTTCTATGTCAGCAAAAAACAAGACAAAGGACGCTGTAATAACCGCAAAAACAACAAAAACAATTTGATAACTAGATGAGTTTATATCGCAGATATTAAATCCTAGCACTATTATAAAAAAGGACGTAGCAAGTGCAAAACCCACTAACCACCGTTTATTACCTTTATACCGCCCATCTTTATCTAACTCTTTGTCAAATTCCTTATCCCACTTTGGATATGCTTCGCTGATTTCTATTAAGTTTTGTTCTAAGTGTGTCATAAAATCAATTTGCTACAAAAATATGAAAAAATTCCTTACCTTTAACCCCATGTATCAACGCCTCTACTTTTTGCTATTCCTGCCCAGCCTTTGGGGTGCGAACAAAACTTTTAAAACACCGCAAGCCTTGCAAATAGGCGATAGCATCGGCGTGGTGGCACCTGCCCGCAAACACATCAACGATGATTTTTCGCTTACCAAGGATTTGCTCCAAAGCTGGGGCTTGCATTTGAAAATTGGCAAAAGCATAGGCACGGCGCATCATCAGCTTTCGGGTACGGACGACATGCGTGCAGCAGATTTGCAAGAGATGCTGGACAATCCCAACATCAAAGCCATTTGGTGCGCTCGTGGAGGCTACGGCTCGGTGCGCTTGCTCCAAAAACTCAATTGGGATAAATTTATGAAAAATCCCAAGTGGCTGGTGGGTTTTAGCGATGTAACGGTTTTGCATCAAAAACTGCAAGCCCTTGGCGTGTCGTCTATTCATGCGATGATGCCCATTCAGATGCCTGTTGCCAGTGCAGAAGCAAAGGAAACTTTGCGCAAAGCATTATTTGGCGAAAAACTGCGTTATGCCATTCCCAGCAGTCCCCACAACAAACTGGGCAAGGCAGAGGGCGTGCTGATGGGCGGAAATTTGTCTATTTTGTACAGTTTGTCGGGCACTTCGGTGGATATACAAGGCAAGGATATTATTTTGTTTTTGGAAGATTTAGATGAATACTTGTACCACATAGACCGCATGTTTATGCAGTTGGAGCATAAGGGTTTGTTGAAATCCATTCGGGGGCTTGTGGTGGGAGGCATGACCCAAATGAAAGACAATGAAACACCTTGGGGGCAAGATGTGTATCAAATTATACAAGACGCTATGCAGGCATATCACATACCTATTGTGTATGGTTTCCCTGCTGGGCATATAGCCGACAACCGTGCTTTGATTTTGGGGCAAAAAGTCGTTTTGCGGGTTGAAGCGGATAGTGCGTATTTAAGTTTTGACAAGACAAAGAAATAACTTGGGCGTTCTTGATAAAAACAAAATGCGTTTGATTGTTTTTTTGTAAATTTGCCATGTAGGTTTTCTTTATAAGGAAGTATTTCTGTTGAAATAATTTTGTTTGAACACATATAGCGCATTGTGAATAGGGTAGGTAAAATAGAAGAAGTTAAAACTAGATACAGTGCAGAGGGTCATGCGCTCTCTGAGTTTGTGCCTTTTCCCTCACCTAGAAACTACACTTTTAAATTTATAGATTTATTTGCTGGCATTGGTGGTTTTAGGCTCGCTATGCAGAACCTTGGAGGCAAGTGTGTTTTTTCAAGTGAATTGGATAAAGAAGCGCAAAAAACCTATATGGTAAATTTTGGAGAAGTTCCATTTGGTGATATTACAAAACAAAATATAAAAAATCACATTCCCAACGACTTTGATTTGCTTTGTGCAGGATTTCCGTGCCAAGCATTTTCAATTGCAGGAAAACGTGGTGGATTTGATGATACCCGGGGGACTTTGTTTTTTGATGTTGCAGAAATAATAAAAAAACATCAGCCGAAAGCAATTTTTCTTGAAAATGTGAAGGGTTTAAGAAGCCATGACAAAGGCAAAACATTGGCGACAATTCTACATGTTTTAAGAAATGATTTAGGGTATTATGTGCCAGAGCCACAAATTGTAAATGCAAAAAATTTTGGCGTTCCCCAAAATCGTGAAAGAATTTATATTGTTGGGTTTCGTCAAGATTTGGGTATTGCTGATTTTGAATATCCAATAGCTTTTGGAAGCAATCCAACTTTTGCAGATGTAAAAGAAAAAATAGTGCCGCCAACAAAATATTATCTTTCAACACAATACTTGCAGACTTTGGTTAATCATAAAACCCGACATGAAAACAAAGGCAATGGCTTCGGTTATGCAATTATTCCAGATGATGGCATTGCAAATGCGATAGTGGTTGGAGGCATGGGCAGAGAAAGAAATTTGGTGATAGACCCTAGAATTACAGACTTTACACCAACAACGCACATCAAAGGCGTTGTAAATAGAGAAGGAATCCGCAAAATGACACCAAGAGAATGGGCAAGATTACAAGGATTTCCTGATGATTTCCTAATACCAGTTGCAGATGCCTCCGCATATAAGCAATTTGGAAACTCGGTAGCTGTGCCTGCTATACAAGCGACTGCACATAAAATTTTAGAACAAATCGGCATTACAAAATATGTTATCAGGAAATAGGGGAGAATGGAGTGAAGTCTATGCGTTATTTAAATTACTTGGAGATAAACAATTATTCGCAGGAGATGCAGATTTAAACAAAGTTGAAACGTTATTTTATCCAATCATCAAAATTATTCGCCATGAAAGCGGTGGAAATTTTGAATATGAAATTAACGGCGATTTGGTGATTGTTTCGGCAGAAAAAGAAGAATTAAGAATTCCTGTCAAAACTTTTACGGAACAGGCAGTAAAACTATTGGCAATCATCAAAAAATCTAATGGGGCATTTAGTATTCCAGAAATTGAACTATTTATGAACAGTGTGCATTGCCGTTCTTTAAAAGCTAAATCAACGGCTAAGTCAGATATTCAAATAGCTATTCACGACCAACGAATAAACCAGATAGCTGAATTGGGGTTTAGCATAAAATCCCAACTGGGCGGACAAGCAACACTTTTAAACGCTGGAAAAACAACAAATTTTATTTATAAAATCACGACATTTCAGCCCAGTATTGCGCAAATAGAAACTATCAATAACATTGATACAAAAAGCAAGATAAAAGATAGACTTGAAAGCATCAAACAGTTTGGGGGTAATATTGAATACTTTTCACCAGAACAAGCGGTTTTTAAAAACAATTTGGTTTTAATAGATAGTTCATTGCCAAATATTTTAGGCGAAATGGTAAAGACTTTTTACACGTCAAATTTAAGTGCTGTTAAAGATTTGACGGAAAATCTCAACAAAACCAACCCATTGCATTATGACGACCAATTTGCACATACATTCTACATGTACAAAATTAAGCGTTTTTTAACTGATGTTGCACTTGGCATGACACCTTCAAAAGTTTGGCATGGCATTTATGAGGCAACTGGGGGATATTTAATTGTGAAAGACAATGGTGATGTGCTTTGTTATCATATCTACAACAGAAATCAATTTGAAGAATATTTATTTCAAAATACAAAACTAGAAACGGCAAGTAGTTCAAGACATGAATTTGGACAAATATACCAAGAAGATGGGCAAATATTTTTCAAATTGAATCTGCAAATTCGGTTTAAATGATAAGACCCCTGCGAAACCCCTTCTTGCTGTGCATTTTTTCACAATGTTTATCTTCCAATCCTCACATACTTAGGTATGTTGTGGGTTTCAGATTTCACCTTGCAAAAAACTGCTTTGCAATAAAGCATTTAGCAGGGGTCTTATGATTTCAAATTTATTACACTATCTTTATGCCCAAAATTTGATGAAGCATACTAAATTTTTCATACCTTTGTAACGTGGATTTTGTTGTTTCTGCCAGAAAATACCGCCCACAGGTTTTTGATACCGTTGTAGGGCAGTCTAGCGTAACCGATACGCTCTCGCATGCTATTGCCTCTGGGCAACTGGCGCAGGCGTATTTGTTTTGTGGACCTCGTGGCGTTGGCAAAACCACTTGCGCACGTATTTTCGCCAAAGAAATCAACAAAAAAAACGCCGAAAGTGCTGCGGATTATGCGTTTAATATTTTTGAATTAGATGCAGCTTCCAACAACTCGGTGGAGGATATTCGCCAATTGATAGACCAAGTGCGCATTGCTCCACAAGAGGGCAAGTATAAAGTGTATATCATTGACGAGGTGCACATGCTCTCCCAAGCGGCTTTCAATGCTTTTTTGAAAACTTTGGAAGAACCGCCTGCGCATGCAATTTTTATTTTAGCCACGACCGAAAAACACAAAATTATACCGACCATACTCTCTCGCTGTCAAGTGTTTGATTTTCAGCGCATCAGCGTGAAAGATATGGCTTTGCATTTGCGGGGCATTGCCGAAAAAGAAAATGTGCAAGCCGAAGATGAAGCCCTGCATTTGATTGCCGAAAAAGCCGATGGCGGTCTGCGTGATGCTTTAAGTTTGTTTGACCAAATGGCAAGTGCTTGCCAAGGCAAAATCACCTATACGGCTACCATAGCACGTTTGCACGTTTTAGATTATAACTATTATTTTAAAACCTTAGAACTGGCAAATGCTGAGGATATTTCCGCTTTATTTTTGCTTTTGGAAGAAATTATTGCCAAAGGCTTTGATGGACATCAGTTTTTGTCGGGTTTGGCGCAACATTTGCGCAATTTATTGCTTGCCAAAGACAGCAAAACCCTTGCTTTAATTAGCGTGAGCGAATCGGTTTTGGATACCTATAAAAAGCAAGCGGAAATGTTTGCCGTGCCTTTTATTTTCCATGCCTTAGATGAGCTTTCCCAAGCCGATGTGCAGTATAAAACCAGCAAAAATCAACGTTTGCTTTTGGAACTTGCCCTGCTCAAATTGGCGTCTATTGGGCAATACTTAGAAAAAAAAAAGTCTTAATTCCCTTATTGCCCCCTAAACATGTTGTGTTTGCCGTTCCAAAAACTAGCACGGATTTGCCTGTGCCTGCGGAAAATGAACTGGGCAGTATTGCACAAAAAATCAAACAAAATTTAAGAGATAGCGAGGTAAAATCGTTCCCGTCTTATCAAAAAGAAGTGCATGGTGCGGTAAAAACGGCACTTTCGCTGAACCAAGTTTTGCAAGTAGCACCCGAAAAAGTGCAAAGCGTTGAGGTGCTGGATTTTGTGCCAGAAAACAGAAACGCCATGCACTTGACGCAAGTGCAAGAGGCTTGGCAGGTGTTTTTGCAAATCCTCAAAACAACAGGAAAAGATAAAGAATTGGCTGCCTTTGCTGGCGTGGAGCTTGCTTTGGAAAACGAAAGCATTGTCTTGCACATTGGCAATGCGGTGCAAAAAATCATGATAGAACGCATGCACATAGAGCTCATGCAACATTTGCGCAAAAGCCTGCAAAATGATTATGTGCGTTTGTCTTTTGTGTTAGATGCGCAAAGCACGCAAAAAAAAGAGGTGCTCACCACAAGTGCCTTGTACGCAAAACTCCTGGAAGAACAACCCTTTTTGGCGACTTTTTGTCAGGAACTGGGCTTGGAGTTTTTGTGAAATTTAGCTTAAACAGTTTGGGTTTGCACAAAAGTTTTATTTTTTTATGGATTATCTAAAATAATTATTTAAATTAGCACCAAAAAATTATGCTTACAAGAATAAAATTTATTTCAAAACGGAAAAAAAACGAGTTGATTTTTTCAGCATTCGCTTTGCTCCTTGTTTTTGCAGGCTCTTCTTGCGAAAAGAATTATTATCACGATACGGTAAATAATCAAAACAACCAAAATCCAAGTACAATTATCAAAAGTGTAACTTATAACGGCAAGCCTGTTGTATTTGAAAACAACACCTATAAGGTTTATGTGGAGGTAAAAAATTGTTCAAGTAGTATGTCTTTTGATAAAAAGAAACTCCTTGTGCAGACTGTTTCTGCAAATGATAAAGTTGAGGTTATAGGTGGTCCAATATGGTTTATTTCCGTATCTTCTAAGAATGGCTTAAATAGTTATAATACGACTTATAGCCTAACATATACAACGCTTGCAGAAAGTATAGTTGATGATTATATTTTAGTGAACACAAAAGACATATTACAAAGTATTGGTAAGTGCGAAGCCTTTCCTTGGGACGGCAAATACAAACAAACAGAAGATATAGACTTGTCTAGTGTGCTTAATTTTGAGCCGATTGCGCTATTTTCAGGCACTTACAATGGCAATAAAAAACAAATAAAAGGTTTGAAAATAAACCGTTCTTCCCAGAAAGATAATGGCGTAGGATTATTTTCTTCTGCGAATAATGCCCGTTTTGAAAATATAAATCTTGTAGCGGTAGAGGTAAAAGGTGATAGTTTTGTTGGTGGTTTAGTTGGGTCTATGGGCAAGAGCACTGTAATTGCAAACTGTTCTGTTACAGGTGTTGTAACGGGTGTAGATATTTTTGTTGGTGGTTTGGTTGGGGCTATGAGTGGGAATAGTACAATTTCCAATAGTTATGCTGGGGTTATTGTAACAGGTAAAGGTACTGTTGGGGGGCTAATTGGTTCCATGACTGACAGCAATATTGAAAACAGTTATGCTACGGGTACCGTAACTGGCGATTCCTTTTTTGTCGGTGGATTTGTTGGGACTATGCTTAGGAGCAATGTGAAGAACTGCTACGTGCGGGCTGTTTTAGGCGTTACCAACTCAATCGCATCTTTTTATGGTGGTTTTGTAGGTAATATAAAAGACAGTGCTATTGTGAATAGTTATCAGAGTACAATTATTTTGTCTGGTAGCCAATTTCAAATAAATGCTTCTCCAAATGGCGTAAAGCCCATTGGCATCAATGGACAAGAACAATCTCAGTTTATTGGTTGGGATTTTAATACCGTATGGGTTAGTTTTTCAGGAAGTGGTTTTCCGTATTTGCAAAATGTAGGTGCTTAATGCTAAAAAAAATAAAATATAAACCCACCGAAAGGTGGGATTTCTGTTTTTGTAGGCACGCACATCGTGCGTTTTCATCTGCATTTGTGTTGCAGGCATTATAATCGTTGGGTTACATCGCCCATGCGAAGCATGGACTAAAACGGACTATGTCCGCTACGCCTATTCGCTCAAATCTAAGTTGTGAAAAATCTCTGACACATCGTCGTCTTGCTCCAATTTGTCTATCAATTCCAAAACTTCGTCTGTTTGTTCGGCGGTCAATTTGCGGGTGTGCTTGGGTATGCGTTGCAGTTCCGATTTTTCCACGTTGATTTTTTTGGCTTCTAGGGCATCTTGCATCGTTCCAAAATCCTCAAAAGCTACATAAACCACCCAGTAATGTTTGCCGTCCAGTTCATCTTTTTCAAGACTATCTAAACCATATTCAATAAATTCAAGCTCAAAATCCTCTGCTTGAAAACCTTGTGGCAAGTCGCTTTCTGCTATAAAAAACACCCCTTTGCGGTCAAACAAAAAATCGTGCATG
>CANHHI010000050.1 GCA_947460225.1 Flavobacteriales bacterium | reverse complement strand
TTTAGCAATTAAATCAACCTTGACTGTTCTATTATCAACAGAAATTGCGGCAATTAAAGAGGAAACAACGCTTGTATCAACTTTTTTTATAGCGTAATGCAAATCAAATTTATCTATTAAACTAATTGAACTATTTAATTTTATTACTTGGAATTCAGGTATATCTGCATTGTCAATATTGACATCTATTTTATTGCCTTCTATAATGCTTTCTATATTTATTTTAAATGATTTTTCTTGATTTTTCAAGTGAAATAATCTTGGATAAAACTCTTCTAAAATTCTCTGTTTGATTTTTTTGGGTTCTGTATAATGTTGTTTTGCTATTTTTGATGGTTCATAGCCAGACATGCAAAACCTTGTTCCTGACGCACGCTCCGAAACTTCTTCAAGTTGAAATTTTTCTTCTTCAAAACCTTCTGAAAAATTAAATGTTCTCTTTTTTGTCTTTTCAAAGTAACTTATCACTTTTATGTCTTTGAAATAGCATAAATAAACCAACCTTCCTAAACCTTTGTGTGTATCTTCATCCACATCAAATAGTTTTGAAAACTTCTTATAACGTTCATCTGTAAAACCTTCACCATTATCAGCTATTTCAACTTGAAGGGTCTCTTGTTGTTTAAATGCATTTGCTGATATTTTAATTTCTATGTTGGTCGCATTTGCATCTAAAGCATTTGCAATTGCTTCAAAATAAACCATCTCAAGCGATGAATTACCAAAGAACATCTTTACCGCTTGACTTAATTTTACTTTCATATTGCTATTTTTTTCCGTTTTCAATTCCCTTTGCCAATTTACTTTTTCAATGCTATTTTATCCATTTGATTGCATTTGCAATGAAAAGGATATGCGCCTTTAAGCACAACTAGGCAAAGATAAAAAATTTATTTCATTTGCCAAATTAAAGATGCTGCGCCTAGAATGGCTACTTTTCCCTCTTCCAGTGCGGATTTGAGGAGTTTTATTTTGCCTCTGTGCAGGGGCAGTAAATATTTTTCAAAACTTTTTTGCATGGGCGCAAATAACAAATCGCCCGCCGATGAAAGACCGCCAAACAAAAAAATCACCTCTGGGCTGGTGTATTTCACGCTATTGGCAAGTGCCAAACCCAAGAGTTCCCCTGTAAATTCAAAGGCTTGCAAGGCGGCAAGGTCTCCCGCTATTGCCCTATCATAGACATATTTTGCTTCTAAACTTTCTTTGTTTTCAGGCAAAGCAATATCGTGTTTTTGGGCAAACTCAAAATAGGTTTGCATAATGCCCAAGGCTGAACAATACGTTTCCAGACAACCTCTGTTGCCACAACCACAAAGACGACCGTCTGGGAACAAAATCACGTGCCCCAATTCGCCTGCAAAGCCATCGTGTCCATACACCAATTTGCCATCAACCACCAAACCACTGCCCAAACCTGTACCCAAAGTAATAAAAATAAAATCTTTGACATTGACCGCTGCGCCATAAACCATTTCCCCCAAAGCTGCCGCATTGGCATCGTTGGTGAGCAAAACAGGCAAATGCAGGCGTTCTTCCAGGAGTTTTGCCAAAGGCACAAGACCCTTCCAACGCAGATTTGGCGCATGTTCAATAGCACCCGTATGAAAATTGCCATTGGGCGCACCTATGCCGATGCCTTTTATCTGTTCACCACCAACATTTTTGATGATGTTTAAAATGCACGCGCAGAGTTCATCTACATAAGCATCAACCGTTTGGTAATGCTGTGTTTTTAAACATGTTTTATCCAAAACACGGGCGTATTTGTCCACCAAGCCAATCACCGTATTTGTGCCACCAATATCTATACCTACAACAAATTGTTCTGTCATTTTTTAAAGGTTTTTATCAAATATAAGGCGAAAAACAAAATATAGACATAACACAAAATAGGCAAGGCAAAAGACATGTTAATGCCGTACGCATCTGCTAATAGTCCCTGCATAGGTGGAACAATAGCACCGCCTAAAATTGCCATAACCAAAAGCGAAGAGCCTTGTGCGGTTGCATCACCTAGGTTTTGTATGGACAAGGTGAAAATGGTGGGAAACATAATGGAATTAAACAAACCCACCGCCACAAAACACCACAAAGCAAATTGGGCAGGTAAAAACAAACCCAAAAGCAAGCAAAGTCCTGCTATACTGGCAAAAATTGCCAATGTTTTGCTCGGCAAATTGTCTCCCAAATAAAATGCAAAAATATGTAAAATCAAAGGCAGTAAAAAAGGGGCAAAATCCCAAACCGAAAAATGGCTTGCATGCTCAAAAGTAGCGGAGAAATATAAAAACACATATAAAGATACGGCAATCACTATCATGGCTAGGTATTGTTTGTAAGTTCGCATTTTACCCAAAGCCAAAGCACCTAAAAACCTGCCAATCATGGCTCCACCCCAATAAAAGGAAAGAAAAGATTTGGCAATAGATTCCACAAGCCCCAAAGATTCTTGCTGATATAAAATGAGAAAACTGCCGATAGATACTTCTGCGCCTACATACATAAAAATAGCCCCTGTGCCAAACATCAAATGTTTATTTTTGAAAATTTGTGCATTTTTTTGCACCACGCTTGTACTTTTAAAACTCGGCAAAGCAGTTTTGAGCAATATCAAAAACAAAATAACAAATAACAATCCCAAAAATAAGTAGGGCAATTGCACCCCAAAATCAGACATGGGCACATTGGGCGTTAAGGCAATTTCATTGCCCGCTATGTCCATCATGGGTGAACCCCATTTGGAGAAAAAGTTGAAAATCAAATACCCCCCCAGCAAAGGCGCAATGGCTGTGGCAAAAGAATTAAATGCCTGCGATAAATTTAAACGACTAGATGCTGTTTCGGGTTTGCCTAAAATGGCTACATAGGGGTTTATAGCGATTTGCAACACAGCGAAACCCAAAGCCAGTATAAATAAAGCTATCAAGAAAAAATTATAGCTTTTATAAACCGTTGCTGGATAAAACAAAAAACAACCCAAAGCTGAAAGGAGCAAACTGAAAAGCATGGCTTTTTTATAACCCATTTTGAGCATGGGGTCTCCATAGCGATAAGAAATTAAAAAGTAAATTAGGGAAGCAAAAAAATAAGCCCCAAAAAAGGCAAATTGAACCAAAGTTGCCTGAAAATGAGACAGCAAAAATATGCGTTTCATGAGTGGCACCAATAAATCATTCATGCAGGTAATAAAACCCAGCATAAAAAACAAAAACGAAATAACCGCAAAGGGTTTGTTAAAATTTGTCTGCATCTTATAAAATATTTTATATTTTTTTTACAAAAAAATAAGGAGCGATTTTCACCGCTCCTTGTTGTTAGTTTATGTATTAAAATAAGTTCATTTTATCTAGCACCTCAGCTACTTCACGAACAGATTTTGCAGAGTTTTGCAAAAGCTCCATCTCTTCGGCGTTGAGTTTGAGTTCAATGATTTCCTCTATGCCATTTTTGCCCAATTTCACAGGAACACCCAAGTATAAATCTTTGATGCCATATTGACCCGTAAGCCATGCACAGCAAGGATAAATGCGTTTTTGGTCTCTAATGATTGCTTCTACCATTTGCGCCGCTGCTGCTCCTGGTGCATACCAAGCAGATGTGCCAAGTAAATTCACGATTTCACCGCCACCTGATTTGGTACGTTCTATGATAGCTTGCAATTTATCTTTGGCGATAAGTTCTGTAACAGGAATACCTGAAACCGTGGTATATCTAGGCAATGGCACCATGGTGTCTCCGTGTCCACCCATCAAAACCGCTTGAATATCTTTTGGAGAACAATTGAGTTCAGTTGCCAAAAAAGCACGGTATCTAGCCGTATCCAAAATACCTGCCATGCCGATTACGCGCTTGCTGTCTATTTTAGCGGTTAGATATGCCGTATAAGTCATTACGTCCAAAGGATTAGAAACCACCACGATTTTTGCTTGTGGAGAATATTTAATCACTTGCTCGGTAACTTCTTTCACGATTTTTGCATTGGTTTGAATCAAGTCGTCCCTGCTCATGCCCGGTTTTCTAGGCAAACCCGAAGTAATTACAACAACTTCTGAATTAGCCGTTTTGCTGTAATCACTCGTAGAACCTATCAAGCGAGAATCGTACAAATCAATGGGGGCAGTTTGCCACATATCCAGTGCTTTGCCTTCTGCAAAATTTTCTTTAATGTCCAAAAGAACAATCTCATTGGCAATATCTTTGTGTGCCAGAACATCTGCACACGTTGCGCCAACATTTCCTGCGCCTACTACGGTAACTTTCATAAATTCAGTATTGTCTTACAAATATATGTTATTTTTTGCTTAATGCTTGCTGTAAAGTGCTGTTGATTGCTTCTAAAAATTCTTCGGTGTAGAGGTAATGCGTGCCATGCTCCACTTGGTTGCCATGTATGCAAACTGCCAAATCCTTAGTCATTTTGCCAGATTCTACAACTTGTACGCAAACCTCTTCCAAAGTTTCACAAAACTTAATCAAGTCTTGATTTTGGTCTAGTTTACCTCTAAATGCAAGTCCTCTTGTCCAAGCAAAAATAGATGCAATGGGATTGGTAGAAGTTGGTTTTCCTTGTTGGTGCATGCGGTAATGGCGGGTTACTGTGCCATGCGCCGCTTCCGATTCCATGGTTTTTCCGTCTGGGGTAATCAAAACAGAAGTCATCAAGCCCAATGAACCAAATCCTTGTGCCACAATATCCGACTGCACATCGCCATCGTAATTTTTGCAAGCCCAAACAAAATTTCCGTTCATTTTCAAGGCAGACGCCACCATGTCGTCTATCAATCTGTGTTCGTAGTAAATCCCCGATTTTTCAAAACTCGCCTTAAATTCTTGCTCGTATATACCTTGAAAAATATCTTTAAATCTGCCATCGTATTTCTTTAAAATGGTATTTTTTGTGGATAAAAATAAGGGCCATTTTTTATCCAAAGCCAAGTTAAAGCAAGACCTTGCAAAACCTGCAATAGACTCGTCTGTGTTGTACATGGCAAGCGCAACGCCATCGCCTTTGAAGTTATACACTTCGTAACTTTGAGGCGCACTGCCGTCTTCTGGTACAAAACTAATGGTCAATTTGCCCTTGCCTTTCGTTACAAAATCCGTTGCACGGTACTGGTCTCCAAAAGCATGGCGACCTATACATATTGGCGCAGTCCAATTCGGCACTAATCTAGGAATATTGCTGCACACAATGGGTTCTCTGAACACCGTTCCGTCCAAAATATTGCGAATAGTGCCATTGGGAGATTTCCACATTTGTTGCAATTTAAACTCCTTGACACGTTCTTCGTCTGGGGTTATGGTTGCACATTTGATGCCAACGCTGTATTTTTTAATCGCCTCTGCCGCATCAATTGTGATTTGGTCTTTGGTGGCTTCCCTACTTTCCAAACCCAAGTCATAATAATGAATAGTCAAATCCAAATACGGCAGAATGAGTTTTTCCTTAATGAATTTCCAAATAATTCTGGTCATTTCATCGCCGTCCAATTCAACAACTGGGTTCTGTACTTTTATTTTATTCATAACCTAAAATGATGTTATTGATTTAATTTTCGTTTTACTTCTACTTCTTTGAACGCTTCTATTTGGTCGCCTTCTTTCAAATCGTTGAATTTTTCAAAGCTAATACCACACTCGTAGCCCGTTGCCGCCTCTTTCACATCGTCTTTGAAGCGTTTGAGCTGTCCAATATCACCTGTATAGATTACAATACCGTCTCTGAGCAAGCGCAGTCTTGCATCTCTGGAAATTTTTCCTTCCAATACATAGCAACCAGCCACTGTGCCTACTTTGGATATTTTAAATACCTCTCTGATTTCTGCTAAACCTGTGATTTCTTCTTTTAATTCTGGTGCCAACATGCCCTCCATGGCTGATTGAATTTCTTCAATAGCTTGATAAATGATAGAATACAAGCGGATTTCTATTTCCTCGTTTTCTGCCAATTTCCGAGCACCCGCAGATGGACGCACTTGGAAACCTATAATAATGGCTTTGGACGCAGAGGCAAGCAATACATCGCTTTCTGTGATTTGTCCAACCCCTTTGTGTACAATATTCACGTGAATTTCTTCTGTGGATAATTTTTGCAAAGAATCTGACAAGGCTTCAATAGAACCGTCCACGTCCCCTTTGACAATAATATTGAGTTCTTGGAAATTACCCAAAGCAATACGTCTGCCGATTTCGTCCAAAGTGATGTTCTTTTTGGTACGCAATCCTTGTTCACGCAATAACTGTGTGCGTTTGCTGGCAATTTCTTTGGCATCTTTTTCTTCCAGCATTACTTTGAAAGTCTCCCCAGCACTAGGTGCACCGTTTAAACCCAGCACCGAAACTGGCGTAGATGGCGGTGCGATATCCAAACGCCCTCCCCTTTCATTGTACATGGCTTTAATTCTACCATAAATAGATCCTGCCAAAATAACATCGCCTACTTTCATGGTACCCGATTGCACCAGTAAGGTAGAAACATAACCCTTGCCTTTGTCTAACTCGGATTCTACAATAGTTCCAACAGCACGTTTATCTGGATTGGCTTTCAGTTGTAACATTTCTGCTTCCAAAAGCACTTTTTCCAAGAGTAAATCTATATTTTTACCCGTTTTTGCTGAAATTTCTTGACATTGGTATTTTCCACCCCAATCCTCTACTAAAATATTCATCTGTGCCAAATCCGCACGAATTTTTTCGGCATCTGCACCAGGTTTGTCCATTTTGTTCAAGGCAAAAATCATCGGCACACCCGCTGCTTGCGCATGGTTGATTGCCTCCTTGGTTTGTGGCATGACCGAATCATCTGCCGCTATGACAATAATGGCTATATCTGTAACCTGAGCACCTCTGGCACGCATGGCTGTAAAAGCCTCGTGTCCAGGTGTATCCAAGAAAGTGATTTTTTTGTTTTTATCTATTTGCACGGAATACGCACCTATGTGCTGGGTAATTCCACCTGCTTCGCCCGCAATGACATTGGCTTTACGCACATAGTCCAAAAGCGAAGTTTTACCGTGATCCACGTGTCCCATCACCGTAACAATCGGCGGTCTTGGTTGCAAGTTTTCGTCCGTATCTTCTTCTTGCACCTCGTCTTGTGTAATGTTTGCACTCACAAAATCCAAGCTGTATCCATATTCTTCAGAAATAATACTCAACACATCTGCGCTCAAACGCTGATTGATAGAGGCAAAAATACCCAAAGTCATCAAAGTGGCAATAACTCTATTGACAGGCACATTCATCATCGAGGCGATTTCAGAAACCGTTACAAACTCTGTAACCTGCAATATTTTTGATTGTACTTCTCTTTGTTTTGAGGCTTCTTCTTCTTTTCTATTGAATACTTTTCTTCTTTCTTTTTTGTATTTTGCACTACGGCTCTTTTCGCCCTGCAATTTATTGAAAGTCGTGCGCATTTCTCTTTGCACGTCTTGCTGGGTTACTTCTTTTTTAACGGTATCTGTTGTTCCACGTTGTGCTGTGGTATTTGGTCTTTGCCCATCTCTTTGAAAAGCGGGTCTGCCCGTATTGTTTGTGTTCTGATTTGTTGTCGTTCCAGTTGTAGTGCCTGGTTTTGCAGGGGTTCTATTGGGTGTGCCAGCACCTGTTCTGCGGTTTGCTTCTTGTTTTTTGTAGCTTTCTATATCTACTTTTTTGGCATTATTGGGTCTATTTTTGTCAAAAGGTTTTCTTGAATTTGACGATGCTACGGGCAATTCTATTTTTCCAAGTACTGTTGTGCCTGTAAAATGTTGTTGTCCTTTGGCAGAAATTGTTTCGGAAACGGGCGCTATGGGCGTTTCTTTTTTATCGCTTGGCAGAAGTTCTGTAACAACGGGCTTTGCTTCCACAACTTGCGTTTTTTCAGCTTGGGCTTGTTTTTCTTGGCTTGTTTTTCGCTCCAAAGCCACCGCATTTTTCTGCTCTTGCTCTTTTTCCTTACGCAACTTTTCTTTTTCCTTTGCTTTTTTCTCCGCAACCTCTACCCTAGCCTTTTCATCAGCTTGCCTTTGCGCTGTTTTTTCCTTGCGTATGGTTCTATCGTCTTTGATATTACTCAAATCTATCCTACCCACAACCCTAGGGGTTTTCATATCATGCTCAGCTTCTTCTGGCAAAGCAATATCTTCTTTCATTTCCACAGATTGCACAGGCATGGTCTCGTTTGCTTCCACCAAAGGTTCTTCAAAGACTTGGGGCTTTTCCACCTCAGATTTTGGTGATGCGTTTTTTTCTGCTTGTTTTTGATTTTTCTTCAAAATATCAGATACCGAACCCTCCTCTTCTGTGTTTAGCATTACGTTGCTTTCATCTTGCGCTTTAATGCTTATGGTTTCACGCTTTTCACGTTGAGACAAATTCTTCTTAGAAGCCTCTTTCGTGCTTTTTTGGCTTTGAAACTCTTTTGCCAAAATCCCATAAATATTTTCATCTACTTTGGTATTGGGGTTTGCATCGGCAACCAACTTTTGGGTTTTTAAAAAATCCACAATGGTTGTCGTGCCGATATTAAACTCCTGTGCGAGTTTGCTGATTCTATATGTTTTATTTGTACTTTCTTGCATGTTCGATGACTGGGAATGACTTTAATTGGGTTATTTTATCCAATTGGAGTGCAAGGTAAAGAAATTTCGCCTATTCTCCAAAGAATTACGGAATATTCATAAGTTTAAGCATCGGCTTCATTGTCCAAATACTCCTGCACATCTGCGAGCAATTCTTTTGCCGTTTCCTCTTCCAAGTCTGTACGGCGCACCAGCTCTTCCACAGAAAATTCCAAAACGTCCTGCAAAGAATCACAGCCCAATTTTTTCAATTCTTGTAAAACCCAATCCTCCATGCTGCCTTGAAAAACGTCTAGGGAAACCGCAGATTTTTTGCGTTTAGACGACTCGTCCTCTTCTCTGTATAAATCTATTTCTACATTGCAAATGCGCCCAGCGAGTTTAATGTTCACGCCTTGCTTGCCAATCGCCAAAGAAACTTGGTCTGATTTTAGATACACATCGGCATGGCTTTTTTCTTCATTGACACTCACCGAAGAAATTTTAGCTGGACTCAAAGCACGTTGGATAAGCAAAGGCAAGTTTTGCGTAAAGCTGATTACATCTATGTTTTCACCACGCAATTCTCTCACAACGCCATTCAAACGAGAACCCCTAACGCCCACGCAAGAACCCACTGGGTCTATGCGGTCATCGTAAGATTCTACCGCTACTTTGGCACGTTGCCCCGCTTCACGCACAATGCGCTTGATGGTAATCAAACCGTCAAAAATTTCAGGGACTTCTTTTTCCATGAGTTTCGCCAAAAATTCTGGCGCAATCCTTGACAAAACCACTTTGGGTCCATTGTTCATGGATTCTACTTTATACACCAAAGCCCTTAACGTATCGCCTTTTTTAAAGAAATCCGAAGGAATTTGTTCGTTTCTAGGCAAAACGAGTTCATTTCCGTCTTCATCGTGTATAATCAATTCCTTTTTGAACACTTGATACACGTCGCCAGAAATCACCTCGCCCACACGCTGTTTGTATTTTTTGTAAAGATTGTCTTTGTCTAATTCCATGATTTTGGCAAGCAATTGCTGGCGAACCGACAAAATATTCCTGCGTCCAAAATCATCAATTTTAATTTCCTCAGCCACCTCTTCCCCAACTTGGAAATCGGGGTCTATTTCTTGCGCCTCTGACAATATGATTTCCAAAGTTTCATCATACAAATCATCATCTGGCACCACTTTTCTGTTGCGCCAAATTTGCAAATCCCCTTTTTCTGGGTTGATGACTACTTCTATATTCTCGTCTGTGCCGTAGCGTTTGAGAATTAAGGTGCGGAAAATGCTTTCCAAAATACCCATCAAGGTTACCTTGTCTATGCTCTTAAATTCTTTGAATTGCTCAAAAGAACTTATTAACTCTTTTGTGTTCATAATTTTATTTTATTAAAATTCAAATACCAGTTTAGTTTGTTTAATGTCGTTTATGTTTAGCACCAGTGTTTGGGCGACTAATTCTTTTCTTTTTTTATCTGCCACTTGTTTTTTTTCGGCGTGTACAATTTCTATGGTATCGCCTTGCACCTTTTGCAAAACGCCTTTGATTTTTTTACCCGCCTCCACAAGGGTTATTTCCACGGTTCTGCCTATGTTTTTTTGGTAATGCAAAGGCACTTTAAAAGGCAAGGAAATGCTGTAAGAAGACACTTCCAGCTCAAAGTCCTGCACGTCTCTATCCAGTTTGGATTCCACGTA
>CANHHI010000049.1 GCA_947460225.1 Flavobacteriales bacterium | reverse complement strand
GATATAAGCCTGTGAAAGATTTGGATTTAATGCTATGGCTTTATTATAATTCGCTAAGGCTTTGTCGTAATCTTTAAGTTCGTGATATAATTTTCCTCTATTGTAATAAGCAGCTGCATCATTTGGATTTAATGCTATGGCTTTATTATAATTCGCTAAGGCTTTATCATATTCTTTAAGGTTATAATATACAATTCCTTGTTTGTTGTAATAAGATGCAAATTGATATTTTCCTACGTATAGCATAGCTATTACAAAAATAATTGTACATGTTAAAATAGCAAATTTAGCTTGTTTTGAAAGTTTCATATTTATCGTGATTAAATTACGAGCCACAAATATAATAAAAAAATCCTGCCATTTGGGTGGTTTGCGTGGTGTTTTTTTGGCGTGGTTTTTCTGGGAACGGTTACAAACCGTTCCCTGCATTTTACACAGACATTGTCTGTTTTAATCCGTGCTTCGCACGGGCTAGATTACCCAGCAATTACAACGCCTGCCGTAGGCAGAAAACGTGCAGGGTCTGCCTGCCCTGCACCGCAGGTGCAGATTAAAACGCACAATGTGCGCCTAAATCCCTCATCATCTCCACACTGCCAATAAACAAAGGCGTTCGTTCGTGCAGGGCTGTTGCGGTGATGTCTAAAATGGGCATTGTGCCATTGCTTGCTGTAGCACCCGCCTCTCTGGCAATGTACGCCAAGGGAAAGGCTTCGTAAAGCAGGCGCAGTTTACCTTTTGGGGATTTCTCGGTGGCGGGATACAAATAAATACCGCCTTTGAGCAAGTTTCTGTGAAAATCGCCCACCAAAGCCCCTGCATAACGGGCAGTATAACGGCGTTCTTGGCAATTTTTCACGTAATCTTGTACAGGTGTTTCACAGTCTAAGATATTGCCCTCGTTGATGGAATATATTTTTCCGCTCTTGGGCGATTGCAGGGCTTCGTGCAAAAGGTGGTAAGTGTCCGTTTGGGTGTGCAAGACAAAAGTATGCACGCCCTTGCCAAAACTGCATACCAGCCAAGTGGCTGCGCCATAAAGCACATAACCTGCCAACACTTGATTTTCGCCTTTTTGCAAAAGTTCTTCATTGTGCAAAGTGCCTGTTTGGGTGCGTGGCATCACGGAAAAAATCGTGCCCAAACTGCCGTTTACATCTATGTTGGAAGAACCGTCCAAGGGGTCAAAAAAGGCAATATATTCGCCTTGCGCTGAGCCTTGTATCAAATCATCACGCTCCTCACTGCCAATACCCGCCAAAAAGGTATTTTGCAAAAGTCCCTGCACAAAAAGCTCATCGGCGTAAGCATCTAGCTTTTGCTGGTCTTCGCCCTGCACATTCACGTGCGCATTTCCGCCAAGCATACCGCCAAGTGGCGCATCTAAAAGCGTTTTTTGCACCTGCACGGAAACCTTTGCAATGTCTAACAAAATGCTTTGCAAAGCTGGCAAATAGCCTTTTTGGCTAATAAAATCGGAAAGCGTGGGAGAATTAAGCATGATAGAGTTGATAATATGCGCCTTGTTTTTGAATTAAATCTTCGTGTGTGCCTTGTTCTACGATTTTTCCTTTCTCTAAAACCACGATTTTATCGGCTTTTTGAATGGTGGAAAGCCTGTGGGCAATCACCACAGAGGTTCGGTTTTGCATCAAAGTGTCCAAAGCACCCTGCACCAAACGTTCGGATTCGTTGTCTAAGGCAGAAGTGGCTTCGTCTAAGAGCAAAATGCTCGGATTTTTGAGCACCGCACGGGCAATCACAATGCGCTGTTTTTGCCCCCCAGAAAGCTGAACGCCTCTATCGCCCACAAAGGTATCCAAACCTTCGGGAAACTGACTGATAAATTCCCAAGCATTGGCTTGTCCTGCAGCATCAATGATTTCTGCTTCGCTGGCGTTGGGCTTGCCGTAGGCAATATTTTCCCGAATGCTTCCGCCAAACAAAGCGATTTCCTGTGGCACGAGTGCAATTTGCGAACGCCAATCCCACAAAGAAAAATGTGCTATGGATTCCTCGCCCAAATAAATGCCCCCACTATTGGGTGCATAAAAACGCATGATTAACTGCAAAAGGCTGGATTTTCCCGCACCGCTTGCCCCCACCAAAGCCGTGGTTTTCCCACGTTCTATGCACAGGCTAATGTTGTCTAAAACCAAAACGTCTGCTCTGGCGGGATAGGTAAAGCTAATGTTTTGTAAAATCAAATCTTTATGGCAGTCTATGGCTTGAATGGGCGTATCCCAAAGCATGTTTTCCGTAGGCTGGCTTAAAATATCCATCAGCCTATCGCTGGCACCGATGGATTTTTGGATTTTGGCGTAAAATTCGGGCAAACTGCCAATAGATGCGCCGATAAAAATGGAAGAAAATAAGAAAGAAAAAAAGTTTTCTTCGCTGATTTCTCCGCTGAGTTTTAAATGCAAGCCGTATTGAATGATAAACACCACCGAGCCCAGCATGCAAAAAAGCACAAAAGACACAAAAGCCCCACGCCACAAAGAATTTTTAATGGCTAATTGCTTGGCAAAATCTGTTGTTTTTTTATACTTCGCCCACTCAAAACTTTCACTCACAAAACTTTTCACCACCAAAATACTGCGCAAGGCTTCTTCCAGTAAGGTATTGGCAAGAGCGGTTTGGTTTTGGGTTTCTTTGGAAATTTTGCGCACAAAACGCCCAAAAAAAACGGCTATCAAAATCATCACGGGCAAAGTGCCAAGCATCACCAGCGTCATTTTAATAGACATAAAAAACAAAAAGCACAAACTGCCTATGATGATGATAATTTGCCTAAAAAATTCGGCGATGGTGCTGTTAAACGTTTCTTCCAAAAGACTGACATCGCTTGCCATGCGGCTGCTGAGTTCTGCCACTTTGTTGCGGTGGAAAAAATCCAAGGGAAAAGAAAGCATTTTTTTGTAGGCGACTTGCCGTAAATTTGCCAGCGCATTTTCGCTAACCATGCTGAATAGCCATATCCGCATAAAGGAAAACATCGCCTGCAAGCCAAATACACCAATGAGCAAAATAAAAGTGTTTTGCACATCATCTAGCGAGCCTTCCAAGGCTGCGCCTGCGCCAAATAATTTGCCCAAAAGCAAAGGGAAACTTAAACTCAGTAAGCTGGAAAGCAATAAAAAAAGCAAACCCAAAGCAAACAAGGCTGAGTAGGGTTTAAGGTATTGAAATATGCTGTTTTTAGCGTTCATTGGATTTATTTATTTTTTATGCAAAAAATGCGCAGGGTAATCTACTTCGTATTTGCCCTCGGTCATCATGCGTTCTAATTTTTTTCCTATCAGATTTCTTTGCAACAAAGGCAAATAGTCTATAAATAATTTGCCCTGCAAATGGTCGTATTCGTGTTGAATCACACGGGCAAAAAATCCATCAAAAGTTTCTGTTTTTTCTTGAAAATGTTCATCTTGATAGCGCAAGCGCAATTCGGCTTTTCTAGTTACATCGCCATAAAGATACGGAATGCTCAAACAACCCTCCGAGTAAGACCAAGGCTCGCCCCATTCTTCTACAATATGCGGATTGATAAAAACACGTTTGTGGTTTTTTATGCTTGGGTCTTTGTCTTTAAATTTACTGCTATCCACCACAAAAAGTTGCAAATCCAAACCCACTTGTGGCGCAGCCAAACCAACGCCTTCTGCATGATTCATGGTTTCAAACATGTTGTCAATCAGCTCGGCTAGATTTGCATAATCGGGTTTAACTTTTTGTGTTACCTTGCGCAACACTGGATTTCCGTATAAATAGATAGGCAAAATCATACTTGAGTTTGGGCTAAATAAGATTGCAATAAAATGGTGGCACTCAATTTATCAATGAGGGCTTTGTTTTGTTTGTGTTTTTTCTTGGCATCAGCCTGCCACAGGCTTTGCATCGCCATTTTGGAGGTAAACATTTCGTTGAACAAAATAACTTTCTGCAAAGGAAAGGTTTTTTGGAGTGTTTCGCAAAATTTCTCCACCATATTTGTGGCATGCGTATCGGTTCCGTCCAAATTTTTAGGATAACCTAGCACAAAGCAAGACACCTGTTTTTCCTTGCAATATTTTTGTAAAAAGTCCAAGAGTTTTGGCGTTTCTAAGGTGCATAAACCAAAGGCAAAAATCTGCCCAGCATCGCTATGCGCTAGCCCCGTGCGTTTTTCGCCATAATCTATCGCCAAAATTTCCGCCATAGCTAAATTTTCAAATATAAATCGCTCATAATAGCATCTGCAATGCCTAGTTCAGAGGGTTTTTCCGCTTGCAAGACTTGTAAAATCCCCATATCTTTAAGGGCATCATAAGTGCTTTTACCCATGGCAACCATTTTATGTTTGCTGTAATTTAAGTTATTTTTTTGCACAAAAAAACTTTTTACATTCGAAGGGCTTGTAAAAGCATAATAATCCGCATCGGGTATGGATTCCACAGATTTGTTGGCGGTTCTATACACCGTAAGTTCTATAATTTTTGCACCAAAGGTCAATTCAGACTGCACTGTGCGCAAAGATTCTCCAGACTGCGGAAAAAGAACTGTCGGCGATTTCTTGGGGTTTTCCAGCTCCAAAAGTTCTTTAAAAGCCACGGCTACTTTTTTGGGTTCAGCAAGCATACTGCTAAAATCTGCTTCTTTGCCCCAAGCGTGCAAAGCGTGCAAGGTGGCATCGCCCAAAACGCCTATTTTCACATGTTCAGGTAATTTTGGTGTTCTATTGAAAAAGTATTCCACCGCATTTTTGGAATTGAAGAATATCCAATCACAGTCTGGCACGGCACTAAACGGCACAGAAATAATCTCAATCAAAGGCTCTCCAAATACTTGCACGCCATTGTGTGCCAAATACCTAAACCAAGGACTCGTCTCATCGACTTCTCTGCTAATAAAAACTGTTTTTGCTTGTTTTTTATCCGTGCTTTTCAAGGCTTTGGCAATGGTTTGTGCAATTTCTTTGGGATTTTCACCGGTGTAATATAAACGCAAAGGCATGTCCTCCACAGTTTTGCTATAAGACACCCATGTTTTGAATTGTTTATAATCCTTGCAACTAAACACGCCCAAAGGCACCTGGCAACCGCCCCCAATTTCCTGCAAAATACCACGCTCTACTTGCGTACGCATGTCGTCTTCTACATTGTTAAGCACTTTTAATTGCTCTTGAAGGGCGGTATCATTTTGTCGTATCTGAATAGCCAAAGCCCCTTGTGCAGGTGCAGAAACAAATTCTCTAGGGTTTAAAGGAACTACTCTAAACGCCGATAAATCCAATTGCAACCTTGCAAGTCCTGCACTCGCCAAAATAATGGCATCGTACTCACCCAAAGCCAATTTTTCCACACGGGTAGGCACATTGCCACGCAAGGTTTTCACCTGACAATCGGGGCGTAAAAATAGCCACTGGTTTTGCCTGCGCACCGATGACGTACCAACCACTGCGCCGTTTTTGAGGGAAAAGGGTTTGTGTAAATCTACAGCATTTTTGTGAATGAGCAAAGTGTCCGAAGATTCTTGCCTATCAAAAATAGCCACCAAACAGAGTGAATCGTTTACTTGTGTTTCTACATCTTTTAAGGAATGCACTGCCAAATCTATGGTTCCGCTCAAAAGCGCATCTTCCAATTCTTTGGTAAAAAAGCCCTTGCCCTCCATTTTGTCAAAACTAAGGTTTTGAATTTGGTCGCCTTGGGTTTTAATGATTTTAATTTCAGAGGCTATGCCTAAGGCACTTAGCTTCTCTTGTGTAAATCTTGCTTGCCACAAAGCCAAATCACTTCCACGTGTTCCAATAATCAAAGGTTTCTGCATCTTGCAAATTCTTGCCAAATAATATAAAATGTAATATAACAAAAGAAAGCCACAAAAGGCTTTAAAATTTATTGCTGTGGATAATCATAGTTAAACATCCAAGTTATACCAAAAGCGTCTTGTAAAATACCAAAGCGAGCTCCCCAAAACGTATCTTGCAAAGGCATTTTTACAGTGCCTTTTTCAGAAAGTTTTGTAAACATAGACTCCATACTTGCCACATCATCGCAGTTGATAGAAATAGACACGCCACCGTTTCCATGTGTTAACTCTTCATTCATTGTGTCAGACACCATCAGCGTGCTGCTTCCTATTGCAAGCACAGCGTGCATAATTTTGTGCTGCAAATCTTCTGGTATAGGTTCATCTGATGTTGCATCTGAAAAACGCATCAAATTTTGCACTTTTACCCCCAAAGCATGTTGGTATAAATCTATGGCTTCACCAGCATTGCCATTAAAGGATAGATAAACAACGAGTTCCATAATCTTTGTAATTTAGAAATGCAAAGATAGGCATTTTTTGGGAAATACCAAACCCATGAATGCTTAATATTTTAGTTAAAAACTATGTTGAAAAAATAATTGCGTTTTTATTTGGAGATGTCCATAAAGTTCGTACATTTGTCTCGTTAATCAAATAATCAACATTATGAAAAACAAAAAAAGCGTAAGCGTGGTGCTTACAAAAGGAAAAGTAAAAGGTGGGTGTTTTGCATTCCAAGATCACATCTTGGCATCTAAACCCGAGTACTTGGGAGGTACAAATCCTTTTTACCCTTATTAAATGCTAGAAAGCCTTCGGGCTTTCTATTTTTCAGATTTAAAACTAAACACTTATATTATGAACAAAAAAAACACATTACTTGGCTTGGCTATTTTTAGCTTTTCTTTATTTGGGCAAGAACTCGTGGGAAAATGGAGAACCATAGACGACGAGACCCAAAACGATAAATCTATTGTGGAGATTTATGAAAAAAATGGCAAGTATTATGGTAAGGTCTTAGAAATTTTTGACCCTGCTAAGAAAAATAATACATGTAGCCTTTGCGAAGAAAAAGATGACCGTAAAGATAAGCCAGTAGAAGGCATGGAAATCGTGCGTGATATGCAAAAGAAAAAAAATGAATACAAGGACGGCACTATACTAGACCCTAAAAAAGGTAAAGTGTATGACTGCAAAATGTTTTTTGAAGAAGGACATCCCGATGTACTAAAAGTGCGTGGATACTTGGCTTTCTTTTACAGAACACAAACTTGGCATAGAGTAAAATAATTTTTTTTTGAAAAAATTGTTGCATAATTTAGAATTAGTTCTTAACTTTGCAATCAAATTACGAAACTAAATGCTTTTTGGCTAAGTAGTTTGGTGTTTAAAAAATTAAATTAAAAGGCGGATCTATAGCTCAGTTGGTTAGAGCACCTGACTCATAATCAGGTGGTCCCTGGTTCGAGCCCAGGTGGATCCACAGAATACAAGGAGCTATTTTTTAGCTCCTTTATTTTTTTGATATGGATTAAAATTGTTATCTTTGCTAAAAAAATAGGTATGCGTACAGTACAAATGCGAGAAGCCATCAGAGAAGCGATGTGCGAAGAAATGCGAAGAGATTCTTCGGTGTTTTTACTCGGCGAAGAAGTAGCAGAATACAACGGAGCTTACAAAGTAAGCCAAGGCATGCTCGAAGAATTTGGTGAAAAACGAGTGATAGATACGCCCATTGCGGAACTTGGTTTCACAGGAATTGCCGTGGGTGCAGCCATGAATGGCTTGCGTCCGATTGTGGAATTTATGACTTGGAACTTTGCCATTTTGGCAGCCGACCAAATCATCAATTCTGCGGCAAAAATGTTGCAAATGTCAGGTGGGCAATACAATGTGCCGATTGTGTTTAGAGGCGGTAGCGGTTCAGCAGGGCAATTGGCGGCTACGCATTCTCAATCTTTTGAGAGTTTTTATGCGCATTTTCCTGGTTTGAAAGTGATTTCCCCTTCTATACCTTACGACATGAAAGGCTTGCTCAAATCTGCCATTCGGGATAACGACCCTGTGCTGATTATGGAATCTGAGCGCATGTATGGTGATAAAGGCGAAATTCCCGAAGGCGAATATTTTATACCCATTGGGCTTGCCGATGTGAAACGCCAAGGCGAGCAGGTAACTTTGGTATCGTTTAACAAACAAATGAAACCCACTTTGCAAGCTGCCGAGGAACTCGCCAAAGAAGGCATTTCAGCAGAGGTGATAGATTTGCGCACCATTCGCCCATTGGATTACAAAACCATTATAGATTCTGTTAAAAAAACCAATCGCTTGGTGATTGTGGCGGAAGACCACCCTTTTGGCGGTGTGGCATCAGAAATTGCTTTTATGGTGCAAAAAGAGGCTTTTGATTACCTAGATGCGCCTGTGCGCAGGGTTTGTCAAGCGGACGTGCCTATGGCTTTTTCGCCCGTACTCATTGAAGCGTCTTTGCCGAGCGTAGAAAAAATTGTAAAAATTGTAAAAGAAACGTTATACATTTAAAAAGTGGCACAACCCGAAGAACCTTTAAAGCATATCATAAGCCATGCAAAATCGTATGGCTTTATTTTTCCGAGCAGTGAAATTTACGAAGGACTAAGCGCAACTTACGACTACGGACCGCTTGGGGTAGAGCTTAAAAATAACCTCAAAAATTACTGGTGGCAAGCCATGGTGCGCATGCACGAAAATATTGTCGGTATAGATGCAGCAATATTTATGCACCCCACCACTTGGAAAGCCTCTGGACACGTAGATGCTTTTAACGACCCCTTGATAGACAACAAGGACAGCAAGAAACGCTACCGTGCCGACCATTTGGTGGAGGATTACCTGCAAAAAATTGCACAAAAAATAGACAAAGAAGTAGAAAAAGCACGCACAAAATTTGCGCCAAATTTTGATGAAAACATGTTTAGGCAAACCAATGCCAACGTGTTGAAATATAGCGAGCAAATTCAAAATATAGAGGCGAGATTTAAAACCGCCCTAGAAACAGACAATTTGGCGGACATCAAAGCCTTGATAGAAGAATTGGAAATTGTTTGTCCGATTTCGGGAACGAAGAATTGGACAGAAGTGCGCCAATTTAATTTGATGTTTTCCACAGAAATAGGCTCTTTGGCGGAGGGTTCAAACAAAATTTACCTGCGCCCAGAAACGGCACAGGGTATTTTTGTGAATTTTTTAAACGTGCAACAAAGCGCACGCATGAAAATACCTTTTGGCATAGCGCAAATTGGCAAGGCTTTCCGCAATGAAATCATTGCTCGGCAGTTTATTTTCCGCATGCGTGAGTTTGAGCAAATGGAGATGCAATTTTTTGTAAAACCAGGCGAAGAACTCAAATGGTACGAATACTGGAAAGCAGAGCGCATACGTTGGCATAAATCTTTGGGCATTCCAGATACGCACTATAAATTCCACGACCACCTCAAACTGGCGCACTACGCCAACGCCGCCTGCGACATAGAATTTAAGTTCCCCATGGGCTTTAAGGAATTGGAGGGCATACATTCCCGCACCGATTTTGACTTGAAAGCACACGAACAACACAGTGGCAAAAAACTCCAATATTTTGACATAGAAACCAACGAACACTACGTGCCTTACGTGGTGGAAACTTCGGTGGGCTTAGACAGGCTATTTTTGGCGGTGTTTAGTTATGCCTTGCAAGAGGAAAGCCTTGCGGACGGAAGCACCCGCACGGTGTTGAAACTGCCCAAAGCCGTAGCACCCATAAAAGTAGCGGTATTGCCTTTGCTCAAAAAAGACGGATTGCCCGAAAAAGCCCGTGAGATTTTGCGCAGTTTGCAGATGGATTACGCCTGCCAATACGATGAAAAAGACAGCGTGGGCAAGCGTTACCGCAGGCAAGATGCCATAGGAACGCCTTTTTGCATCACCATAGACCACCAGAGCTTAACAGACAACACCGTTACGGTGCGTGAAAGGGACAGCATGGAGCAAGTGCGCATGCCAATTGAAGAATTGAAAAATTACCTACACGCACATTGTGCGCGGACATAGACTGTTTTAGTCTGCGCCTTTGGCGCAGGGCAGGCAAACCCTGCACGTAATCTGCTTCGCAGGAAAGGTACACGCAAAATGTAGGGGCAGACCTATGTGTCTGCCCATTGATTGCAACGAATAAATAATGTAGGGGCAACCCTTGCGGTTGCCCAATAAAATGAAACCCAGCCTAAGGCTGGGTTTCTGCGTGGTTTTAGGGTTTTACGTACACACCCAAAACGACAAATACGGTTAAAATACTTACGCCTCGCCAGCTGGTGCGCATCTGCCGTATCTTTAAAACAGACGATACACCGCCATTCATCTATGTTGCAAGCAACTTAGGCAAATAGATTGGATTTTGCTGGTTTTAGCCTGTGTTTGTTTGAACACGTGGAAGTAACTAAAACCAAAATACAACCAAGCATAGATATAGCCACCAAAGCCTTTTTAGATTAACG
>CANHHI010000048.1 GCA_947460225.1 Flavobacteriales bacterium | reverse complement strand
CCACCAAACTATCCATTTTATTGTACAATACAAAACTTTTAGCTTGGCTAATCATCAAAGCTCCCAAAGATTCTTGGGCAAGCAATAAACTGCCTTTGAACTGATTTTTCAGGCGTTGCAATTGCAAATCTGTAAAAGGCGTTTGCAACTTAAAAAGCTCTTTATGCACCAAATCTTGCAAACGTTTTAAATATTTTTTGTCCGTACCAAAATACACGCTAAAATAGCCCGTATCACTGTATGGCGTGTAATTGGACTCAATATTATAAGTAAACCCGTATTTTTCTCTAATATTTAAATTCAATCTGTTATTCAAAGAATTACCGCCCAACAAATGATTGAGCAAAGTCAAAGCCAAACGTTTGTTGTGGCTGTAAGGATAAGCAATACCGCCCATCATACAATGCGCTTGATGTGTATCTTTTTTTTCTTGTACAAATTTTGCCTGATAATTTTCAAAACTGATGCGAGGCTCTGACTTGGACGCCCAAGGGTACAATTCCACAAAAGCACTCAATTTCTTAATAACTTTTTCCAAAGCCAAAGGTCCCACATAGCTAAACACAATGCGTGATGCGTGGTAATTTCTTTCTAAAAAAGTTTTTATTTTTTCCTGATTAAACGACTGCAAATGTTCGGGCGTGCCGAGTATGCTCTGCCCCAAGCTGTGTCCTTGAAAAATCAAATTCTCAAAATCATCAAAAATCTGCTCAGACGGGCTATCTAAATAGGCTTGAATTTCATCAATAATCACCGCTTTTTCCTTCTCTATTTCTTTGTTTGGAAACTCCGAACAAAATAAAATATCACTCAGCACATCAACGGCTTTGTCAAAGATGCCATGCGGAATAGTGGCATACAAGCAAGTTTCTTCTTTGGCAGTATAAGCGTTCAGTTCTCCCCCATAGCTATCCAAACTGCTCAAAATATGATAAGGCTTCCTTTTTTTAGTCCCCTTAAAAAAACAATGCTCTATAAAATGCGCCATGCCTGTTTCTGTGCTGTCTTCGTCCCGAGAACCCACATGAATAAAATACCCACAATGCGTAACCACGCTGTGCAAAACTTGGGTGTGCACCAAACGAATGCCATTCTGAAAAGTATGGCTGTTGCAAGGAAAATCCATTAAAATTTTATTTGTTGCAAAAACGCTTGTCTGTGTTCATTGCTCGTTTCAAAATCGCCTGAAAAAGCCATGGTAAGGGTTTGTCCGCCTGTTTTTTGCACCCCACGCATCTGCATACACAAGTGACTGGCTTGCACAGCAACCGCCACGCCTTTTGCAGACAAAGCAGAATCTATAGCATCTCTAATTTGCGTCGTCAATTGTTCCTGCACCTGCAAACGCCGAGCAAAAACATCTACGGTTCTAGGAATTTTGCTAAGTCCAACCATATATTCATTTGGAAAATAGGCAATATGCGCCGTGCCAAAAAATGGCAACAAATGATGCTCACACAAACTAAAAAATGGAATATCTTTGACAAGCACCATATTGTGATTCTCCGCTTTAAATAAAGCAGATTGCAAAATTTCTGTGGCACTCTGCCCATAGCCTTGCGTTAAAAACTGCATGGCTTTGGAAGCCCTCGCTGGGGTTTTCAACAAGCCCTCTCTACTGGTATCTTCGCCGAGTATTTGAAGTATTTGCTCAAAATGAACCGCCAATTCTTCGGTACATGCGTATTTTTCTTGTTTTTGATATGCCATAAAAATCAACCAAAATAGGATATGGTGTTGTTTTCTGTTTCTGCAATTTTTACTTCGTGTAAAGTAGCTCCCAAAGCCAAAATGCCTTTTTCTAGGGCTTGCCAAATGACCATGCACAAATTTTCCGTAGAGCTAATCTTGCCCTGCATAAAATCGCCGTCTAAATCCAAATTTTTATGATCCACTTGGTCTATCACGGCTTTGCGCATCAAATCACGCAAATCCTTTAAATTGACCACAAAACCCGTCTCTGGATTGATTTCCCCCTTGACCGTTACCCAAATCGTATAATTATGCCCATGTCCATTTGGGTTGGCGCAAGCACCAAAAACCCGCTGATTTTCAGTTTCGTCCCAATTGGGGTTCCAAAGTTTGTGTGCAGCAGCAAAATGCTCCCGTCTTGTAAGGTATATCATGCTAAGACCACAAAGATATAAAAAAGTTTTAACTTTGACTAAAATTGATTATGTTTGCAAAAAAAAAGAAAATGAAAAAACTAAGTTTAGTGGCTTTACTTATGGTATTGCCTTGGGCAAGTAAATTGCAAGCACAGTTTAAATTTGGCTGGGGCTTAATGTCTTACGCAGGTGCCGTCAATAAAAATTATACGCAAAATTTTGCAACACACAGTTTAGGTGGTTACATAGAGTTTGGAACCCTTATAGAAAATCATTTTGAACCTGGATTAAGACTAGGAAACTTGTATTTTTTAAATATAAACAATATATCTGTAATTGCAAATGGTCAGGTGATGCCTTATTTACGGTATTATTTTTTGAAAATGCCCTTGGTGCGTCCTTTTGTGCTAGGCAGTGTGGGTTTGGTCGGCAACTTAGGATTATCTCAAAAATCGGTACAAAGATTTGGAGATTTTTTTGTAGGCGCAAGAATAGGCGGTGGCATACGCCTAGCCAAATACATGGAAATAGGATTAAACTATTTTTATGGTGGACAATTTTTGGCAAAAGAAAAAATAGCACAAGGGGCAACAAAGAAATTAGACATACATAGCTTAGAATTTTCTGTTGCGGTAGCTTTTGGCGGAAATTTGGCAGAACATTACCACAATAAAAATAGATTTAACTGATTTTATGACAAAGCACAACACACTGATTTTTATTTTGCTATTGTGTGGGGTAAAAAACACATCATATACACAATTCAAATTTGGATGGGGGTTGGCTGGATACACAAGCATTTTAGAGAAAGAATTTAATAAGAATTTACCCAGTAATGGATTAAATGGATATTTGGAATTTGGCGGATTATTAGAAAATCATTTTGAACCGGGCGTCAGAATAGGTGGGGTTATGTTATTTGACACATTAGACGGAATACTGCAAGCATATACTATGTCTTATTTGCGATATTATTTCATGGACAATATAGATGTACGTCCTTACGTATTCGGAGGTGCTGGGTGGGGATTTACCATAGGATTCCCTCATCTAGTATTTGGTATTTCTCCAACTGCCAGAATAGGCAGTGGCATTAAGCTGGCTAAACATATAGATTTTAGCGCATATTATTTATATGCTGGACAAATATTCGATTTATCCAATATCTACACAATGCACAGCTTAGAGTTTAGTTTTGCACTCACATTTGGAGGAAACTTTGATATAAATAAAAAATGTTGGCATCAATAAAAACAACATAAACCTAAAAACATGAACTATACCTATTTTTTTAAACGACTAAACATTTTATTATTATTTTGGATAACACAAAGCACCGTAAGCGCACAGTTTAAATTTGGCTTAGGCTTACTGGGATACACAAAAATAGTCTCCCCCTTATACAAGCAAGACCTATCTAGCAACGCATGGTCTGTTTACCTTGAATTTGCTGGACTTGTAAAAAATCATTTTGAACCTGGCGTACAAATAGGTGGCTATGCTTTTATACACCCAACCGAAAACCCCACCGCTACTCCTTTTAAAAACACTTCTAGCGCAACGCTACTAGGCTATTTGCGGTATTATTTTTTAGATAATGTGCATTTACGACCATACGTCTTTGGTGGCTTGGGGTATGCCAATCACACCGTACAAATAACACAAATCAAAACGATAAATTTACCCTTTTCAGGCACAAGTCAATACGCACAAAGCTCTATATCAGAAGCACAAGGTGCTTTCGCCTACAAAATAGGAGCAGGTGTGCGTCTTTGGAAATATATGGACTTGGGATTGCACTATACTTACTTAGGTAGCGTAGAAAATACATTGGAAAACAAAGTGTATCAAACACATGGCGTAGAATTTTCTCTGGCACTGACCTTTGGGGGCAACCTAAAAAATACGGAAACAACCGAAAAACCAGCAAGACCGAAAAAAGAAAAAACACTAGACAACAACTACGGCAAAGGGCAGTATTATTAACAAATAACCGCCGAACCAATCAGTTCATCGTTGTTGTACCAAGCTGCAAATTGCCCAGAGGCAATACCTCTTTGTGGTTTTTCAAATAGCAAAAAATAACCTGCTTCGGTGCGCATGAGCTGCGCTTGTTCTAAGGCTTGACGATAGCGAATGCGTACATCAAATGGCAAAGATTCGCCCACTGCCATGGTGCTTGTGCCGTCCATAAAATGCGGTTCTTCAATTTGCAAGGCAATTCTGTACAAACCTGCGTGGTGTTCGCCTTCCCCAACATACACAATGTTTTCTTGCGTATCGGTGTGCAAAACAAACAAAGGTTCCTTTGTGCCACCAATAGACAAGCCTTTTCTTTGTCCAACGGTGTAAAAATGAGCCCCTTGGTGTTCGCCAATCACTTTGCCCAAAGACGCTTGAAAAGTGTATGGTTTTGCAAGTTCTTCCACTTGCGCTGTATTTTTATGAAAAATTGAGCTGTCTGCTGGTATTTCTACAACTGCGCCTTTTTTCGTTTTCAACTGTTGTTGCAAAAAGGTGGGCAATTTAATTTTCCCTACAAAACACAAGCCTTGTGAATCTTTCTTATTTGCCGTAATCAATCCTTGTTCTTCGGCAATTTGCCTAACCTCTGATTTTTGCAAATGCCCAATGGGAAACAGTGCCATAGCCAGCTGTGCTTGGCTGATTTGACACAAAAAATAGCTTTGGTCTTTGTTTGCATCCAAGCCCGTGAGCAAATGATGCTGTGTTGTGCCGTTCTCTGCCGTGGTTTGCTTACGGCAATAATGCCCCGTGGCTAAAAAATCCGCACCCAAACGCTTGGCAGTCTGCAAAAAAACATCAAACTTAATCTCTCTGTTGCACAACACATCTGGATTAGGCGTTCTGCCTTTGGCGTATTCGCTAAACATGTAATCCACAATGCGTTTTTGATACTCCACACTAAAATCAATCACCTGAAAAGGTATATCCAAACTTTGCGCAACCAACATAGCATCTTGGCTGTCATCAATCCAAGGGCATTCCGTTTCCAAAGTAGCACTTGCATCATGCCAATTGCGCATAAAAACACCTATCACATCATAACCTTGTGATTTCAAAAGATACGCAACCACACTGCTATCCACGCCTCCAGAAAGACCTACAACAACTCTTGGCATGGCTCCACGATAAAACGATTTTCTTTATCCAAAAATTTCAAATCAATTTGCGCAAAAGTATTGATTTTATCGGCATCAAAAGGTGCTTGCACTTGCAGGTAATTTTCGGTAAACCCTTGCATAGTCTCTGCATCTTGCTCACCTTCCCAAAGCACAGTAAACCTTTTTTGCCTCATGCTTTCATAAAACAAGCGTTTCTTTTTTTCAGAAAGCATCTGCAAACTATGGTTTCTTTTTTTGCGTTCCGCCATATCTACGGTTTGCCCAAGGCGCACCGCTGTCGTGTTATCTCGCTCTGAATAGGTAAAAACATGCAAATAAGAAATGGGCAAATCGCTCAAAAAAGCATGCGTTTCCAAAAAATCGGCTTCTGTTTCTGTGGGAAATCCCACAATCACATCAACGCCAATGCAAGCATCAGGCAACAATTGCTTGATTTTGGCTATACGGGTTTGGTAATGGTCTTTGGCATAGCGTCTGCGCATATCTTTGAGCACCTTTTCCGAACCAGACTGCAAAGGCACATGAAAATGAGGCACAAATTTTTGAGACCCTGCCACAAATTCAATCACCGCATCGGTGAGTAAATTGGGTTCTATGGAAGAAATACGAAAACGCACATCGCCAGCAAGCACATCTAAGGCTTGTATAAGTTGTAAAAAATTTTCATCAGTGCCACTGCCAAAATCGCCCAAATTTACGCCCGTAAGCACTATTTCTTTGGAACCTTCCGCAATGGCTATTTCAGCTTTTTGAATGGTGTCCGCTATGCTTGCACTCCTGCTTCTGCCACGAGCCAGTGGAATGGTGCAAAAAGCACAAAAATAATCACAACCGTCTTGCACCTTCAAAAAAGTACGGGTTCTATCCCCCATGGAGTAAGATGCGTGAAAATGGCGAGCCTCTTTGATTGCCTGCACCTGCACTTGGGCATGGGCTTTTTTGTGTTGCAATTGGGCAACTTGCAAGGCGATGTCAAATTTTTCATTCGCCCCCAACACCAAGTCCACGCCTGCTATATTTGCCACTTCTTGTGGCTTCAATTGCGCATAACAACCAGTAACCACCACCAAAGCCAATGGATTTTGCTTTAAGGCTTTTTTGACGACTTGTTTGCACTCTTTATCGGCATTTTCAGTAACCGAACAGGTATTTATCACATAAATATCTGCCCTTTCATCAAAAGAAACACGTGCATAGCCTTGCTCTTGCAAGGCTCTTGCAAGGGTGCTGGTTTCAGCAAAATTTAATTTACAGCCCAGGGTATAAAAAGCGGCTCTTTGATAAGGAATCATGAATTTGCGTGCAAAGTTAATTTATTTTTGCTAACTTTGTGCTGTGAAACATAAACTTTTGGTTTTAGGCAGAACCCAAGCGGAATATGTGCAATTGGGCGAGGAAGTGTTTATGAAAAAATTAAAACACTACGTGGACTTTTCGTATCTAGCCATACCTGAACCCAAGCAAGTACAAAACATGCCTATTTTACAAAGAAAAAACATAGAAGGGAAAAGCCTGTTGGCAGAAGTGCAAGCGCAAGATTTTTTATGTCTTTTAGATGTGCAAGGCAAAATGATGTCTAGCGAGGAATTAGCCAAATACATAGAAAACAAACAAAATCAAGCGTTGCGAACCCATGTGTGGGCAATTGGCGGTGCTTACGGATTTTCGGAAGAGGTTTATCAAAGGGCGCAAGCCAAATTGAGTTTTTCAAAAATGACTTTTCCACATGATTTATCCAGGCTTTTGTTGTTGGAACAATTATACAGAGCATATAGCATCTTGCACGCACAACCTTATCATCATGGATAAAAACAATTTAAAAATATTTTTGGATTTTATTTTGGATAATTTGACAAAAAAATAGTAAATTGCACACTTTTTGGACAATCGTCTCACGTAAGCTATATTTAGATACATTATGGAACTCAAAAAAAATCCACAAGTGGATATAGAAAAGAGCAAAAATAGCCTGCTATTGATTGGCATGCTGGTTGCACTTTCTTTGTCTTTACTAGCCTTTGGCTGGGTCAGCGTGCATGTAGAAAAAGTGCGCATGTTGGAAAAAACGGCTGGTTTGCAAGACGAGGAACTCATGGAAGTTCAAACAAATAGTGCACCACCTCCGCCACCTCCGCCACCTCCACCTCCGCCACCATCTATGGAAAACCTAGATATTACGGAGAAAAAAGACGTGCAAGAAACTAAATTTGACGCACAGGCTTTGGACGAAGCACCGCAAGGTCCACCTCCATCATCTGATGATATTGGCACGGAAGACCAAATCTACGAAATCGTAGAGGAAAATCCGAGTTATCCTGGTGGTATAGAGAAATTTTACAGCTTTATAGGAAACGAATTGCGTTATCCGAAAATGGCTGCAGAAATGGGCATACAAGGTAAAGTAATTGTGCAGTTTGTGGTTGAAAAAGATGGATCACTGACGGACATCAAAGTTATTCGTGGCATTGGTGGTGGTGCAGATGAAGAAGCCGTACGTGTTTTACAAAAATGTAAAAAATGGTCTCCCGGCAGACAACGTGGTAAAGAAGTGCGTGTAAAATACACCTTACCTATAAAATTCTCACTGAAAAAATAAATAAAAATATTTTTAAAACTGCTCCATATGGAGCAGTTTTTTTGTAATTTTACAGAAAATTATTCACGCACCATGGAACACGGTATTTTAACACTTGCGCCCGCTTTGCTCGCCATTGGTTTGGCAATATGGACAGGGCAAGTCGTACTTTCTCTTGCCGCAGGCTTATGGCTTGCAGAGTTAATTCTCAATCAAGGCAATATTTTTTTATCCCTAACCAGTATGCTAGACAGCGTGGTTGGCATATTTGCTGAGGCTTGGGTAACAAAAACGCTTTTCTTTTGCGCATTGGTTGGTGCGATTATCACCATCACACAAGCATCTGGAGGCATACAAGGTTTACTTAATTTTCTCACACAAAAAACAAAATTGGTACAAAGCCGAAAAGGAGCCATGCTTTTGGCATATTTCATAGGTGTAATTGTATTTATAGAATCTTCTATAACCATTCTGCTTTCAGGAACCATTGCAAAACCCATTACCGATAAATTCAAAGTCTCACGAGAAAACCTAGCCTATATTTGCGATTCCACCTCTGCACCGATATGTGGTTTGATTCCATTAAACGCTTGGGGAGCAACCATTATGGGTGTAATTGCTGCACAAATCAGTGCGGGAGTGATTGTGGGCAACCCTGTAGATTTTTTGTTGGGTAGCTTGCCTTATCAATTTTATTCTTGGGTGTCTATTTTGCTTGTGCTGTTTTTTATACTCACGGGCAAACATTTTGGCAGTATGAAAAAAGCAGAAGACCGTGCCATGCAAACAGGCAAACTCTTGGCAGACGATGCACAAGCAGTTGTAGAAGAAAATTTAACCCAAGTGGATATGGTTGCCAAAGCAAAACCCAATGTGTTCAATTTGCTTTTGCCCATTGGCATGATGATGGCAATGATGCCCATTGGATTGTACATTACGGGAAAAGGCAATATGATGCAAGGAAGTGGTTCCACATCTGTGTTTTGGGCAGTTTTGCTCGCACTTTTTATGTCGGGTTTGCAGAACGTGCTTTTTCAAAGAAATATGCGCATTGGCGAATTCATGCAATATGTTTATAAAGGCGTAGGTGCAATGATTCCCGTGGTATCTATTTTGATATTTGCCTTTGCCATTGGCAAAACCATGGGCGATTTAGGCACAGGCAAATATCTTGCAAACCTTGTAGCAGATAGTTTGCCCGTAGCATTTCTTCCTTTGGTGGTTTTTTGGTTGTCAGCCATTATGGCTTTTTCCACAGGTACTTCTTTTGGCACTTTTGGTTTGATGATACCCATTGCCTTGCAAATGGGCGCACCCATGGACGCAAACCTATACGCACTAATCGGCGCAGTAGTTTCTGGTGGTATTTTTGGCGACCACTGCTCACCCATTTCTGACACAACCATTATGGCATCTATGGTAACCGCATCTGACCATATACACCACGTGAAAACACAAATGCCTTATGCCCTATTGGGTGCTGTTATAAGTTCTGTTATGTTTGTATTGGCTGGTTTTATATTTTAAAACATGGATTACGATTACTGCGTTCAAGTAGAAAATTTATCCGTAGAACACAATAAAAATATTGTGCTCCAAGATGTCAGTTTTTGTTTAGAAAAGGGCGATTTTACTTACCTTATCGGACAAACGGGCAGTGGAAAAAGCAGTCTCATGCGGGTTTTGTATGCTGATTTAGCCATAAAAACAGGACTATGCAAAGTGTGTGGTTTTGATTTACTGCACATTAAAAATAGAGAAATTCCTTTTTTGCGCAGGAAAATCGGCATTATTTTTCAAGATTTTCAATTACTGTGGGATAGAACGTGTGCGGAAAATTTAAAATTTGTACTAGAAGCAACGGGCTGGAAAAATGCCAAGCAAATCAAACAAAGAATAGACCAAGTGTTGGAACAAACACAGTTATCCGATAAACAAAAAATCATGCCACATCGCTTGTCGGGTGGCGAGCAGCAAAGACTAGCCATAGCACGTGCTTTGCTCAACGAACCGATGCTTATTTTGGCAGATGAACCCACAGGGAATTTAGACCCTGATACCAGTGCAGGCATTATGGATTTGCTATATGGACTCGCTAAAACAGGTAAAACGGTGCTAATGGCAACACACAATTATGAGTTAATGCAAAAATACCCTGGCACAAAAATACTGCGTTCCGACAAGCAAACAATTCAAATCGCATGAATGCAATAGACAAATCAAAAGCACCCATTGGCATATTTGACAGCGGTTCAGGTGGGTTTACCGTAGCAAAAGCGATTGAAAAATTACTGCCAAACGAGCATTTGGTTTATTTTGGGGATACTTTGCATTTTCCGTATGGTGAAAAAAGCAAGGAAGCGATTGTTTTGTACAGCACACAAATTGCCAAATTCTTGGTGGACGCACAACATTGCAAAATGGTCGTTATTGCATGCAATAGTGCCACGGCAAACGCCTTAGAGGAGGTGAGCAAAGCGATACATCCCATCACATGTATCAATGTGATAGACCCCGTGGTGAATTTTATCAAACAAAAAAAATTAAACAATATTGGCGTTATCGGCACAAGAGCAACCGTGAATAGTGGTATTTATCAACATAAAATACAGCAAAACATGCCACACGCAAAAGTTCAAGCCCTGGCAACGCCCCTACTCGCTCCTATTGTAGAAGAGAGTTTAGCCAATACGCCTTTGAGCAAGGCGGCAATAAACCACTACCTATCTGAAAAAATATTAGACAATATAGATTCCATTAT
>CANHHI010000047.1 GCA_947460225.1 Flavobacteriales bacterium | reverse complement strand
GTTACCAAATAATACAGCGGTTATTTCAAGGCATAAAAATTACATTTTGTTTTAAAAACAACAAAAAAAATGTAATCAATTGATTTAAATGTAATCAAAAAATTGATTTTTGATTACATTTTTATTTTTAGATTTTATTCAAATAAACCCCAACCATTTTCTATCCGAACAAAAAAAGTCAATACTTTTTGAAAATAAATTTTAAAACAAGCAAAAAACCCACGGTTTAAACCGTGGGTGATTATAGAACGCTTGAAGGGCTGAAATCTGTTTTAGATAAAAGAGCACCTATAGCAAATGATAAATAGCTTTACTTGCTATGTTACCCCCAAGACACATTTACTTTTTTATAAATTCAAAATTCGGCGGAAAAAACTTATCTACTTGTCTTTTTAGTCTGATATTGGTGTTTTTAATTTTACTGTGCACAGGCACTTTTGTCAAATCAAAATCCTTAAAGGCTTGAATGGTTTCTGCTAGCGTGTAATTCCCTAAAAAAGCACGTGTGAAAAATGCTGTTATTTCTGCATTCCAAATTTCCTTGCTAGACCAATAATGGGCGATGAAATGCTTTGCTTCGTTGAGCTTGGCATGCTCCATACAAGCCACAGAGAAAGCATATTGTTCTATGAGCCTTGGCGTTACCTTTTCCGCACACATAGCATCACATAAAGCAATAGCAGCATTTAATATTTGTTCTTTTTTATCATTTGGCAAATAGATAACGCCAGCATTCCACATAGTATGTTGCTCTTTTATGGTAATTCCAGCAAATGTTTTACCTCTGACTTGGCTCCACATGATATCTGTTGTTTTAGAACGCAAAAATTTTAGCTGTCCTTCCATTTGGTGCATATACGCACCTTCATTTAACTGTAAAGCACTGTATAAAATGGTATCGGAATCTAAATACAACAAATTTTGACCCCCTAACTGGGCAACATGCGCCAAAGCTTTTATCTTTACTCGCCAAAAAAAACTATACGCTCCCTGCCATTCCAGCAATGTTTTTTCATCTACATCAACCACACAAATGCGCTCGCCAAAAAAACTATAAAACTGCGAATTATCGGTTACAATATAGACTTTACCTATATCCTCACTCGCCTTTGCCAAAAAAGACAAACATGAAAAAGCACATTGATAATGATTTTTTAAGTTTTTACCAAAAACAAGATAAACTAAGTCGGTTTTCATCATATTATTAGAACGTAAATTTATGTACTTTTGTTTTGCAGCATGCAACTACTCTACCACTTCCCCATTTCTAAAACGCAGCTTTTGATACACCGCCCCACCCACTGCATATTGCGTGGTTGTGCCGTGTAAAACGCCATTTTTATAGCATGAAATCTGTGCCAAAGCACCTTCTTTGCTATAATACTTCCAGCAACCTTTTTTTCCGCCTAATTTATAGGCACCCTTGCTCAACACATAACCACTCGGGGCGTAAAACGTCCAAAGCCCTTGTTTCACGCTTTGTTTTTTAGGACTTGTGTAACCATAATACAAAGACAAGGTATCGTTTGCTACAACATATTTGCCACGGCTTTTGATGCGCCCATTTTCATGGTACATGTCCCAAAGTCCTATTTGCAAATTTTGTTGATAATATCCCTTGTAATTTGGTAGTTTATTTTCTTGAAAACCCTGCCAAAATCCTTGCATTTGCCCTTGTAAATAATTGCCCTGTTCTAAAACATTGCCATTTTCATGGTAAGCCATCCAAGTGCCTTGTTGTAAATTATTGACATACATGCCTTTTTGCATGGACTTGCCGTCTTTATAAAAATACTGCCAAAGCCCTTGTTTTTGGTCTTTGTCAAAATAGGCTTTATAATGCAAAGCACCTTCGGGATAGTAAAAAAGCCACTCCCCTTGTTTTTTATCTGCCACATAATCGCCTTGATACTTCAATTGCGCTTTGTATGAATAAAAATACTGCCATAAGCCTGTGCGCAAGTCTTTTACAAAATTGCCCTGCATGTCTAGTAAACCCTCTGGGGTGTGCCACTGCCATAAGCCTGTTTTTTTGCCTTTATCATAAGTGCCTGCAATTTCCAATTGCCCATCTGGGTAAAACGTACGAAAATCGCCCTGCAAAGTGTCTGTTTGGTAATTCTCCGCTTGACGCAATTGCCCTAAAAGATGAAAATACTGCCACAAACCCTGTCTTTTGTTTTGGGTATAATTGCCTTTCACCAAAGGCACACCTTGCGTCGTGTATTCTTCAAACACGCCCTCTGGCAAGCCATTTTTATAGGTATATCGTTCTTTCATCTGCCCATTGGCGTGAAAAAACACACGCTCCCCATTGCCATTTTGCACCCACACTTTGCCTTGTGCGTCCACATAATCCATCAAATAAGCCGTGCCATTTTGAAAAACCTGGCGAAGCATCAACTGGGCATTTGGGTAATAGCTTATCCACTCGCCCACTTTTGTGCTTTTTAATCGGTTATTCCTCAGATAAGCAACAGCACTGGTTGTTTCCGCTTGATAAGAACCCGTTTGGTACAAAGTGCCATTTTCATAATACTGAAAAAACAGACTATCTTGTGCGCCTTGCTTAAAAAATCCCAGTTCTTTGGTTTTGCCGTTGGCATAAAAAGTTTCTACTTTTCCATGCAGCAGACCATTTTTATAATTGGATTTTTCTTGCAAAGCTCCATTTGGCGCATAATAAAGCCATTCTCCTTGCTCCAAACCATTGTCCGAAAAACCTATGCTTTTAATTTGCTCTTCCTTTACATCATAAAAAGACTTTTGCAACAAGGCTTGTTGCGCAAAGACAAAATGTAAAGAAAAACAAAAAATAAGGCTAGTACTCCTCTTCATTGAATAAGAAGTCTTCCTCGTCCGTGGGATAATCTTCCCAAATTTCTTCAATACTGCTGTAAATTTGACCTTCTTCGTCTTCAATGTCTTGCAGGTTTTCAATCACCTCCAAAGGTGCGCCCGTACGCACAGCATAATCTACAAGCTCTTCCTTAGTGGCTGGCCAAGGGGCATCTTCAAGGTAGGAAGCTAATTCTAATGTCCAATACATAATTCAATTGTTCTATTTGTATGCGAAAATAAAAAAAAATAGTCAAATAAAAAAATCGCTCTAAAAATTTAGAACGATTGACTAAGTTGCGGGGGCAAGACTCGAACTTGCGACCTTTGGGTTATGAGCCCAACGAGCTACCAACTGCTCTACCCCACGATTTCTGAGTGCAAAGATACAGCTTTTTTTTGAATTCCAAACAAAAAATGAAAAATAAAAAAAATCGTTCTAAAAATTTAGAACGATTTGACTAAGTTGCGGGGGCAAGACTCGAACTTGCGACCTTTGGGTTATGAGCCCAACGAGCTACCAACTGCTCTACCCCACGATTTCTGAGTGCAAAGGTACGAAGTTTTTTGCAATTCCAAACAAAAAATGAAAAATAAAATGAAAAAAAGGAAATTTCTACCTATTTTTACGGGAAATTTCTACCTATCATTCATGGAATATCAAGCAGGTTTCGTTAATATCATTGGCTCTCCAAACGTGGGCAAGTCCACTTTACTCAACGCCTTAATGGGGCAACACGTAAGCATAGCAAATGCAAAAGCGCAAACAACAAGACATAGAATTTTGGGCATTCTGACCGAAGAAAAATATCAAATTGTTTTTTCTGACACGCCTGGACTGCTCAAAGCCAATTATAAATTGCAGGAAAAAATGATGCAAGCCGCACTCAGCGCACTCAGCGATGCTGATGTGCTTTTGTGGGTAACGGATATTTATGAAAAAGAATTGCCTCATTTGGAAACCCTAGAAAAAGTCAAACAAAGCGAAACGCCCGTTTTGGTACTTATAAATAAAATAGACCAAGCCGAACAAGAAGTGCTGGAACGCATTGTGGAGATGTGGCACGAGGCTTTGCCAAATGCTGAAATCCTGCCCATTTCTGCCCTGCACAAAGCCAATTTAGAGCTTTTGCACAAAAGAATTGTGGAATTGTTGCCAGAACACCCTGCATACTATGAAGCGGAAGAAATTTCAGATAGACCAACACGGTTTTTTATTACGGAAATCGTTCGGGAGAAGATTTTAAAACTCTATGAAAAGGAAATTCCTTATTGCACGGAGGTTATTGTAGAAGATTATAAGGAAAAAGAAAATATTACGCACATTAAATGCGTGATTTACGTGGTTAGAGAGTCTCAAAGAGGTATTATCATTGGGCATCAAGGCAAAAAAATAACCGAACTCGGCACAAAAGCTAGAAAAGATATAGAAAACTTTCTGCAAAAAAGAGTATATTTGGAGTTATTTGTCAAAGTGAAAGACAATTGGCGTGAAAATGAACAAAATTTAAAAGAATTCGGGTATCAATAATATAAAATTATGCGGCATTTAGTAGCCATTGTAGGCAGACCAAACGTAGGAAAATCCACGTTATTCAATAGACTCACCGAGTCAAGACACGCCATTGTAGAATCCGTAAGTGGGGTAACCAGAGATAGGCATTATGGGCAAGTAGAATGGCAAGGGAAAACCTTTGCCGTGGTGGATACTGGAGGGTATATCAAAAATTCCTCCGATATTTTTGAGCAAGAAATTAAAAAACAAGTGGAACTTGCCATCGATGAGGCGGAAGTTATTTTGTTTGCCGTTGATGTAACCACGGGTATAACTGACTTAGACCAAGCCGTAGCGGCTTTGCTGAGAAAAAGGGGGAAATCCGTGATTGTGGTGGCAAATAAAGTAGATGATGCGCAAAAACAAATGCAAATTGCAGAGTTTTATGGCTTTGGTTTTGATTCTTTGTTTGGTATTTCTGCCATTAGCGGCAGCGGAACTGGGGATTTACTAGACCATGTCTTGACTTTACTGCCCGCAGATGTGCAAAACGAAGATTTGAGCAATATTCCACGCTTAGCCGTTGTGGGAAAACCCAATGTAGGCAAGTCTTCTATTATCAATACGTTTTTGGGACACGATAGAAATATTGTTACTTCTTTGGCGGGCACCACAAGAGATGCCATAGAAACCCGCTACAAAGGCTTTGGTTTTGATTTTATTTTGGTGGATACCGCTGGGATACGCAAAAAAAGCAAAGTAGAGGAAGATATAGAGTTTTACTCGGTGCTTAGGTCGTTTAGGGCAATAGACAACAGCGATGTGTGTTTATTTATGATAGACGCTACCGAAGGGGTGCAAAAACAGGATTTGAATATTTTTTATAAAATTATTGAGAGTCGTTGTGGAGTGGTTGTGGTGATTAACAAATGGGATTTGGTGGAAAAAGACCACAAAACCTTGGACGCTTACAAGGCAGATTTGTTGGAAAAACTTGCACCTTTTAATGATGTGCCTGTTGTTTTTACTTCTGTAACTGAAAAACAGCGCATACACAAAGCCTTGGAAATTGCCATGGAAGTGTATCACAGCAAAACCCAGCATATTCCAACCTCGGAGCTCAACAAAGTGATGTTGGAAGAGATAGAAAAATGTCCGCCACCGATGTATAAAGGGAAAATTGTCAATATTAAATATATTCAACAAGTGCCTACGCACAACATGGCTTTTGCTTTTTATTGCAATTCCCCACAGTATGTAAAAGAAAATTACAAGCGTTTTTTAGAAAATAAAATGCGTCATCATTTTAAGCTAACGGGCGTTCCATTTTCTTTATTTTTTAGAACCAAGTAAAATGGCTGTATTTTCAGATTTTAAACTGAGCCCCAACTTGTTGAAGGCTTTGGTGGACATGGGCTTTACCGAAACCACACCCATACAGGAGCTTTTAATTCCCAAAGCCATGTCGGGTGCGGACGTGATAGGGGTTGCGCAGACGGGCACGGGCAAAACCGCTGCCTATCTGCTTCCTATATTGCATAAATTAAGGTGTGCAAAGGCAGAACACCCTGTTCGTGCGCTGATTTTGGTGCCTACCAAAGAACTTGTGTTGCAGGTGGAGCAACAAGTGCTGGCACTCATCGCTTACACGGACTTGCGCTTGGTTGCACTCTATGGCGGCGTGGGCGCAAAAATACAAATTGCCAATTTGGCAAAAGGTGCGGATATTGTGGTAAGCACGCCAGGTCGTCTTTTGGAGATGCACCAACTCAAAGCCATTAACGTGCGCAAAGTGGAAACACTTGTTTTGGACGAGGCTGACCGCATGTTGGATATGGGATTTAGAGGGCAATTGTATGATATTTTGGAAATTTTGCCCAACAAAAAACGCCAAAACTTTTTGCTTTCTGCCACTTTTCCAGAAAAAGTGGAAAAAGTAACCGATGATTTTTTGGCTTTTCCCATCAAAATAGAGGTGGCTCCACAAGCCAGTGCCTCGGATAATGTGGCGCAGTTTGCTTATAAACTCCCCAATTTTTTGTCCAAAGTGTATTATTTGGAGCGATTGCTATTAGATAAAGAAGTCTTTCACAAAGTCATTATTTTTACACGCAACAAAACAACGGCGGATAATTTGTTTAAATTTCTTGAACGGAAATCCGACAGACAAGTACGGGTGTTGCACGCCAATAAAGCCCAAAACACACGCATCAACAGCTTGGAAGACTTTAGGCAAGGCAAGGCAGATATATTGGTTTGCACAGATGTTGCAGCAAGGGGTATAGATATTCCCAAGGTGAGTCACGTGATTAACTTTGAAGTGCCACTAGATTATTTGGAATACGTGCATCGCATTGGCAGAACGGGCAGAGCCTTTGATTTTGGCATTTCTATTACCTTTGCAAACAAAGCAGAAGTTTTACATTTGGCAAAAATTGAAGAAATGATGCACAAAAAAATAGCATATTTAACCCTTGATGCAGATTTTGAAGGGCAACCAACCTTAAAACCAGAAATTATAGAAATAGAACGTGAAATAGATCAAATCAAACGTAAAGAAAATCCAGATTTTAAAGGAGCTTTTCACAAAAAGAAACAAAAATTTACAAATACTCCTAAAAAAAAGTAAATTTTTTGTAAAATATTTGATTTTGCAGTACTTTCAGGTATGTTTATAGAAACCGAATAACTATGAAGTATCTTTAACATAATTGGTGTTTTGAGTTTGTACCTTTGCGGTATAATTTTAAACATTTTTCAAAATGAAGTACAAATCTTATCTGATGCTCGGTCTAGGCATAAGTCTAGCTTTTTCGGGAGCATGTAAAAAAAGTAAACCTAAGCCCACACAGGCTAGTGAGCAAGAAGGCTTGACAAGCAGGTCTCTCTTGAGAGCGGGTGTTCTTAATCCAAGTACCGATGCGTACAACGCAGAATTTAACAAATCTGTACTGAAAACACTCAGCGTTTTTAAATGGAAAGGAGTGTCTGGTAGTTATAACAACAATGGTAAAGCAGGATTGTTTGGTACTTTCAGCCTGCTTATGCCAGATATTAGTGGCAATGATGGTAATAATATTACATTTATTAACCCTAATTTATCGCCATTTTTGACCTTGCACAGACTAACCAACGAATCAACTGACAAGTTAGATTTTTTTACAAAAACAGGTCTTGCACTGAAAGATTACATTAAACCAGGTAATCTAAATGGTATTACAAACACTATTGTTGCCAATGTGTTGAAGATTGTAGATACCAAAAACTATGGCATTATTACCTCTAAGTTTGGTATTTTCTTTTATGAGTATAATACGAGCCTAGATGCAAAGACCAATTTATTTACTTTCTTCTCTGTAAATCCTTTGCCTTATAACATTGTAGAACGTATTTCATCTATTTCTGCACAAGATAATGCAACAGAATTGTTTAAAGTGCAGTATCTCGGAGCTGGTTACCAAGATCCAGAAGGTACAGTGTATGATATTCACGATTCTGAAAGTGAAAAAAAATACACCATATTTGATGCCCGTGCAGGTAAACTTTTGGTAACAGAAACGCCTGAATACACAGACTTACAACACATTAATGGTTCTGGTGTTTTTGTTGCCAAAAAAGAAAAAGGCAACACGTTCATAGGTTTAACACAAGTATATCAAGATATAGATAACTTGTATTACACAAGAATGTTGCTCAATGAAAAATTTAAAACCATAGAAAAAATAGAAGGCACTGAATTGCTTAAACTATTTTTAGATGGTGCTGGATTTTTTTTATACAAGTTCACAGACCCTATTCCACATAAAGTTATTTACCAACTAGAAACAAATACTGGTGGAGATAATAATTTCAATGGTACTGCAAACTCTTCATACACAGGTCTTAATGGTTATAAAGACTTGATATTTTATAGCTATACTACTTATGATACCAAAAGAATTGTAGGTATAAGAAAAACCTATGCAATAGGTGAAAAAGACAAAAAATGGAATACAAGTGCTGATAAAAATGAAGTTTTCCATGTGTTTGACCTTGCTGGAAATAGAAAGTAATAAAATAACCGAATCATTCAACAATAAAAATTAAAAAACATGAAAACGATTAAACACCTAACATTAGCACTTGCTAGCTTTATGGCTAGCGGGTATGTGCAAGCGCAAGCCATGCCAAGAAACCCCTATTACAACAGTGCTTTTGACGCACCAACGCGTGCGGATATGAACAATTTTGTGCCCATGAAGCATAAAGGAGGTTTAATATTTGTGCCAACCATGGCAAGCAATGCCAATACCGATTTGAAATTGGGGAAAATAACTATCAACTACAAAACAAAAGCAAGCACAGGACTTGTAGATGCAAGCACTGACTTGTATGTAACAGAACTCATTGGTGTGGGTAACATATTAGATGCGGCGGTGTTAAGTTCGGATGATTTAAATAAACTCCTCTTTCCATTAGGTATATCTGCACCAATATTGCCAAGTAATTACGTATTTGTTACCAGTTCAATGGGTAAATTTGCTATAAGCAGACAAATCTTGATGGAAAATGAAAATCTACGATCTGTTTTAAGAGCATTTTTTGAAACAAATTTGTTAGATATTGTGGATTACAAAAAAATTATCATGACTGTTTCTGGAACACCTGTAACTTTTTGGACAACCCAAAATAAAAACAGTAACAAGTGGGGTTTATTTGATCCAAGAGAGGCAGTAGCATCTTCTCAGCATAGATTTTTCTATCAATCTGTATCTGATTTGGCTATTGCACAAGTGCCACCCACCAATTTTTTAATTACTACTGTGAATGGAAAACAAGGGCTTTTAGAAGTTTCTTTATCTAACAACGTACTTAGCGTTAGCGAAGTGTTGGCTCCTTTATACCAAGAAATTGTAGCCATTGACTTTATTCCAAACAAAAAACCTACTGACGCTTTGCTTTTAAAACAAAATGACCAATGGGGTTTTTGGGATTATAAAGTCAAAGAATTGAGAAACAAACAATTGCCTAATGGTGGTATTTGCTTTACTTATGTAGGTGCATATACCTACAATCCAGGCGATTCAGGTCCAGGTGTACTTGTTGGCACAACAGCAGACAACAAAGTTTACATTCTAGATCAACATGGTGAAATTAAATAATTTTAATACTATCATTTTTGCACTTAACGCCCTCCTTTTGGAGGGCGTTTTGTTAAAATCCCTTTTTTATGCGATTGCAAAACAAAGCAATATGTTTGAACTTTGCCTAAAATTAAAATGGTATGCGTTTATTGTATTTTTTATCCTCAGTAGCACTTTGTGCCAGTGCTTGCACAAAGCAGCAAGAAAATGTGGTGCATGTTTACAGTGGCAGGCATTATGCGGTTGATGAACAGCTCTATGAAGCGTTTACCCAAAAAACGGGTATTCAAGTGCTTGTGAGCAAAGGCAAAGGTGATGAACTCTTGCAAAAAATAGACAGCGAAGGCAAATTATGCCCTGCGGATTTATTTATCAGCACAGATATTGCCGTGATAACGCAAGCAAAAAACAAAAATTTACTCCAAAAATACCAAGATACAGCCATAGAAAACTTAATATTTCAAGACCAAGACCATTTTTGGGTGGGCTTATCTGCTCGGGCTCGGGTACTAGCTGTGCGCAAAGATGAAAATGTAGATTTGGAAAACTACCAAGATTTGGCTAAACCCTTTTGGAAAGGCAAAGTACTGACAAGAAGCAGTGAAAATAGCTATAACCAAGCACTTATGGCAAGTTTTGTTGCACATTGGGGCAAGGATAGCACACTCGCTTGGGCAAAAGCCGTGGTGGATAATTTTGCCCGTGAACCCAAAGGCAATGACCGAGACCAACTCAAAGATTTAGCGGCTAAAATTGGCGATGTGGCTATCGTGAATACGTATTACGTGGGTGGCATGCTCCACAGCGAAAACCCTCAAGAAATAGAAGTGGCAAAATCGGTTAGACTTATCTTTCCAAATCAAAGTACAACAGGAACGCATGTGAATATAAGCAGTATGGCTATTCCTCAATATGCTCCCCATTCGGAAGCCGCCAAACAGCTCATCGCATTTTTATTGGAAAAAGAACAACAAGAAAAAATTGCGGCGACTAATTTTGAATTTCCAAATGTAAAAACTGCCGAAATTCCAAAAGTCATGCAAGACTGGGGTACTTTTAAAATGGACACTTTGGGCTTGCAAACATTGGGCAATTTCAGCCGAGTAGCGGTAACGATTTTTGACCAAGCAAAATGGCAATAAAACACGCCGTAAATTTTAAGCATATTGCGTTGGCGGTAGCATTTTTGCTACTGCTCTCCCCTATTCTTTGGGTTTGCTACCAAAGTTTAGGAAAGACGAGTGAGGCGTGGGTATATGTGAGGGAAAACTTGCTCTTGCATTACCTCAAAAATACCTTAT
>CANHHI010000046.1 GCA_947460225.1 Flavobacteriales bacterium | reverse complement strand
GGCTTTTTTTATATCTTTAACTTTTGTAATATTTCTGTAACTAAATCTTGTTTACTTGCGTTATTTTGCACACAAAAATCGGCTTTTTGGTAATGCTTTTGGCGGTCTAGCATTTTTTTTTCTATAAAATCTAGCCATTGTTCACTGGGTATATTGTGCAAAAGTGGTCTTTTTTGTGGCTGTTTTTTGAGTCTTTCTACCATATCCAAAGCGGTGCTTGTTATCCAAATACTTTGTGTATGTTTTAGGATATAATCCATGTTATCCAAATAACAAGGTGTGCCACCACCCAAAGCCAAAACCAAATTGCGCTTGCTTTGCAAAACCTCTAATAAAGCCATTCTTTCAAGTGTTCTAAAAGCCTCTTCGCCTTGTGTGGCAAAAAAATCCGCAATGGGCATTTGGCACTTTTCCACCAGCACATCGTCTAAATCCAAGAAATCCCAAGAGAGATTTTGGGCTAATAATTTACCGACCGTGCTTTTGCCAGTACCCATAAAGCCCAGCAAAGCAATGATATTTTTTTTAGTGTGCAAAGTCTGATAAAAACTTAATTCTTACTAGGCGTATTTCGTCTTCGGTATAATCTTTCCCTAAATCTTTCACGGCATCTGACAAGCAGTCTTTGTCGTGTTTGCGCAAGTAATTGATGATGCGCTCTACATCGCTATCGTCTAAAATGCGTTTTAAGTGATAATCTATGGACAATTTTGCCCCTGACTGCACCAAATTCTCCAATTCTTCTATGAAATTTTGCGCATTGAGCTGAAAACCATTTTGAATGTCCTCAAAAGGCATTTGTTTATCTATATTTCTAATGATAGACAGCCTTGAATCGTTGTTTTTAATCATGCTCCGAACAAGCAATTCTTGTTGGCGCACAATGTTGTTTTCTTCCACATACTGGGCAATCACGTCTATAAAAACTTGCCCATATTTACTGGCTTTGCCCTGACTAATGCCTGGAATTTGTTTGAGTTCCTCCAAAGAAACGGGATAAAAAATTGCCATATCTTCCAGCAAACTATCCGAAAAAATAATATATGGCGGCAAATTTTTCTTTCTGGCAATATCCTTGCAGGTGTTTTTTAATATGCTATACAATACCGTATCCATGGCGTTGCTTTGCCAATTTTCCTCTTCGTAACAAGAATAATCTCTTTCTTTAAAGAATAATATTTCTTGTGGATTTTCTAAAAATGCTTTGCCTTTGTCGGTAATGTGCAAAAGCCCAAAATCTTCTATTTCTTTTTTAATCACCCCAAAAAGTAAACCCTGCCTAATGACGGAATTCCAAAAAGGCTCGGTGCTATTGATTATTCTAGCATGTCCAAAACTCTCCAAGGTTTGGTGCTGGTTGGATTTTATTTTGGAGGTCACATAACCCAATAAAAAATTGATAATGTCTTTGGTATTATACACTTGCTTGCTTTGCTCAACCGCTTCCAGTAAGGCAATAATGGCTTCTTTGGCTTGGTATTGCTCTCTGGGGTGCTTGCAATTGTCGCACATGGCATGGCAATTTTTGCTATCAAAGTGTTCTCCAAAATAATACAACATGTACGTGCGTCTGCACATGGAGGCTTCGGCAAAATAACTCATATCCACCAAAAGTTGCTTGCCAATTTCCTGTTCTATTTGCGGTTTTCCCGTTAAAAAAGCATCTAATTTTTCTATGTCCTTATAGCTGTAAAAAGTCAAGCATTCACTCACTTTCCCGTCTCTGCCTGCCCTACCCGTTTCTTGATAATACGCCTCCAAACTTTTGGGAATATCGTGGTGAATTACGTAGCGAATGTTTGGTTTGTCAATGCCCATGCCAAAAGCAATGGTTGCCACAATCACGTCCACTTCTTCTTTAATGAATAAATCCTGGTGTTTGGAACGGGTATTGGGGTCTAAGCCAGCGTGATAAGGCACGGCACGCACGTGGTTTAAATTCAAAGTATCCGATATTTCTTCTACGGTTTTTCGGCTCAAACAATAGATAACCCCCGATTGCCCTGCACGGTCTTTGACATAGCGCACAATGCTTTTCACCACATCGTGCTTGGGGCGCACATCATAATATAAATTGGGTCTGTTGAAAGAATCTTTAAAAACTGCTGCGTCTAAGATATTGAGGTTTTTTTGAATATCTTGTTGTACTTTTTCAGTGGCAGTTGCGGTGAGGGCAATAATGGGTGCTTTTTGTATTAAATCAAAAGTTTGTTTGAGTTTTCTGTATTCGGGTCTAAAATCATGCCCCCATTCTGAAATACAGTGCACTTCATCAATGGCGTAAAAAGAAATTTTAATACTTTTTAAAAACTGTATATTTTCCTCTTTTGCCAAAGACTCTGGGGCGATATACAACATTTTTATTTTGCCCGCACTGACTTGTGTACGTATTTTTGTAATTTCTGAACGATTTAAAGAAGAATTTAAAAACGTAGCTACACCACAAGCTTCCACTTGATTTTCTATGCTGTCCACTTGATTTTTCATCAGTGCAATGAGTGGGGAAACAATCACGGCAGTTCCTTCTAAAATCATGGCGGGCAATTGGTAGCAGATAGACTTGCCAGCACCCGTTGGCATAATCACAAAAGTGTCCTGCCCAAGCAGTAAGTTTTTAATGATAGCCTCTTGTTGACCTCTAAAATGGTCAAATCCGAATATGTTTTTTAAAGCATGTTTTAAGTCCGGAGGGGAACTCATATCGTTCTATTTTCTGCTAAGTTACAAAAAATCTGAATAATTTTACATTTGGTGCACGTTTTTTTTCTAACTTTGGAGAGAAATTTCAACACCATGTCCATTCAAAACCAAGATATTATAAGCATTGCAAAAGAAGTTGTGCAATTGCAAGCCAAATCTATTGAAGCCTCTTTACAAGCCATCAACGAAACGTTTGCAGAGGCTTGTTTTGCCATGTACGCCTGCACGGGCAGAATTGTGATTTCAGGCATTGGCAAAAGTGCCATTATTGCACAGAAAATCGTTGCTACTTTGAATTCTACGGGAACGCCCAGTGTTTTTATGCACGCCGCAGACGCCATTCATGGGGATTTGGGCAATGTGCAAGAAAATGATGTAGTGATTATTTTGTCTAAGAGTGGAAACACGCCCGAAATTAAGGTATTATCTGATTTGGTAAAAAAAATGGGCAATACTTTGGTGGCAATAACCGCACAAAAAGACGCTGCACTCGCCAAAGATGCGCATTTTGTGCTTGATGCTTTTGTGGAAAAAGAAGCCTGTCCGCACAATCTTGCGCCGACCACCAGCACCACGGTGCAACTGGTTTTGGGCGATGCCATTGCTGTTACTTTGATGAAAATGCGTGGGTTTCAAGCGCAAGACTTTGCCAAATACCACCCAGGTGGGGCTTTGGGTAAAAGGCTTTACATAAAAGTTTCGGACGTGTTGCGCAAAGAAAAACCACAAGTAGAGGCGCAAAGCAATTTACAAGACATTTTACTAGAAATATCCAGCAAAAGATTGGGCGCAACAGCTGTGCTTGAAAATAATCAAATCGTAGGCATCATCACCGATGGGGATTTGAGGCGTTTACTCGTTTCAAGTGCTGATTTGACGGCACTTTCCGCAAAGCGTGCCACGGATTTGATGAGCAAAAACCCAAAAACTGTGCAAGCCGATATGCTTTTGGTGGAAGCCTTAGAAATATTTGAAGCCCACAATATTAGCCAATTGCTCGTGGAAGACAAACACCAAAATTATTTGGGTATTTTGCATGTACATGACGTTTTAAAAGAAGGTTTATTTTGATGACACCAACACCACAGGAAATGTCGTTTATGGAGCACCTTGCCGAACTGCGCACACGCATTTTGCGCATTGTTTTTGTGCTTTTTGTGCTTTCAGCCATTGCGTTTTTCTTTGCAGGGGAACTCTTTGACCACATATTGCTTGCGCCCAAGCATGCTGATTTTTTCACCTACCGATGTTTTAACGCTTTGGCGCAAAAACTGCATTTGGGAACATTATTTGCCAAAGATTTTGAATTTGATTTGCAAAATTTAGAAATGACAGGGCAATTTTCTTGGCACATTCAAACCGCCTTTTTATCGGCTTTGGTGTTGGGTTTCCCCTATCTTTTCTTTGAAATTTGGCAGTTTGTAAAGCCAGCCCTTTTGCCACACGAGCGCAAGCAAGCCTCCAACATTGTTTTTTACAGCAGTGTTTTGATGCTACTGGGTTTGCTGTTTGGTTATTTTTTGGTAACGCCCCTATCCGTGCAATTTTTTGGCACCTATCAGCTTTCCCAAGAAATCAAAAACGTAATTCGCTTGTCTTCCTATTTGGAAATGGTTGTGAAAACTACTTTTTACACAGGCATTTTATTTCAACTGCCTGTATGTGTATTTTTGCTCACCAAAATAGGCATTGTGGATTACACCATACTCAAACAATACCGCAAGCACGCTTTGGTAGGCATTTTGATAGTTGCTGCCATTTTAACCCCACCAGATTTCATCACCCAAATTATAGTGGGTTTCCCACTCTATTTGCTCTATGAATTTAGCATTTGGGTGGCTTATTTTACTGCCTCTCGCTAGATTTTTAGTTGAAACTGTACACAAAAACATTGTTCTAGCGATAAAAAACGCCTGCGAAGCAGATTAAAATGGACAATCTCCTAAACACCCAAGCACCTACAACAGGCATTGCCTGTTTTAATCCGTGCTACGCACGGGCGGACGATGTCCTAAACACCCAAGCACCTACAACAGGCATTGCCTGTTGTAATCCGTGCTACGCACGGGCAGACGATGTCCAAAAACACCCAAGCACCTACAAAATGCAGGTGCTGAGTGCTGTGTTAGACACACGTTCACGAGACTATAGTTTCCAACCATCGTTTCAAGATCAACCTCACAATGACAAATTGGGCAACAAATAAAAACCCCAAGCGTCAGAGATGCTTCAATCTGCCTTCGGCAGACTGGGCAACAAATAAAAAACCCAACCTGACCGTAGTAAGGTTGCGAAACATTAGACACACAACATAATTTTACATTATGCTATGGAACTCGAAAGGAGTTTGTCAGGTTGGGGTAGTAAAACACCCCAAACATTTTAAATTATTACATTCCAATATAGAATGTCTAACATTTCGCACAACAAAGGTACAAACTTTTTCTTTAAAGTTCCAAATTTTGTGCAGATTTTTTTTAAATAATTTTTTTACTGGGAATTACCTTGCCTGCAAAGCGAATTAAAACAGACAATGCCTGTGCTATACACAAAAATACAACAAGGCTTTTTTCCAGTTGGGTACGCTGATGCGTTGGGTTTTTAATTTTTCTGCTGGGGTTTTGGCTATTTTGCGCAATAAAGCGAGATAATAATAATACGCCAGTAAAACGCCTTTTTGACAGGTTTTAGGCAATTGGTCTATGCCTTGTTTGGCTTTGTTGAATTCGCCTTGTATTTCTGCAATGTATTGCATTTTGAGGGCTTCGTTAATGCCCGACGCAGGCATTTCTGGAAAATAAATCCTGCCCAGCACATCTTGGTCTGCGCCCAAATCCCGCAAAAAATTCACTTTCTGAAAAGCAGAACCCAGTGCCATGGCAAAAGGTTTGAGCCTTTCGTATGCCGCTTGGTCGCCGTTTAAAAATACCTGCAAACACATCAAACCCACCACTTCGGCAGAGCCGTATATGTAGGTTTCATAGCTTTGTCTATCGTAGTTTTGCTTGTCTAAATCCATAGCCATGCTGTGGAAAAAGCCACGCACCAACTCCAAATCAATATTGTAGCGGTTCATCACCTCTTGAAAACTGTGCAAAATAGGATTTAAGCTGATTTTTTCCTCAATGGCTTGGTAGGTATCTGCAGTAAACCGTGCTAATTGTTTTTGCTTGTCTATTTGATGAAAACTATCCACAATCTCGTCTGCCAAGCGCACAAAACCATAAATGGCGTGTATGCTTGGCTGTAAAGATTTATCCAAAACGCCCACCGCACTATAAAAAGAAGTGCTGTACAATTGGGTTACTTGCTTGCTACACGTATATGCGAGGGTTTGGTATAGATTTTCCATGTTTTATAAAAACTTTTGTGCAAAAACAAAGGCAATCAAAATGGGAATGATAAATTTCACACTAAATATAAATACTTTGTAGAGCGAAACGCCTAAAAATAAAGGTTTTGCAAACATGCTACACCCCACTGAGATTTCTTCTGCCACCTCTTTGGTGGGCATAAACCAACCCACATAAATGCTGGTCATGGCGGCGGAAACAATAAACAAAACCGTGCCAAAAGTATGGTCTAAAATATCCAAAAATCCTGACTTACCAAATAGGCTCACCGAAGAAAACCAAGCGTTTGCCCCTGTGGATAATGCCGAGGGAATGGCGAGTAAAGCCACAAAAATACCCAGCAAATACGATACTTTTTTTCGGCTAATTTGGCTTTTGTCGGTGATGTTGCCCACCAAAATTTCAAAAAATGAAATGCCCGAAGTGAGTGCAGCGAGTGCCAGCAAAAGGAAAAACAAAACGCTCAACACATAGCCATAAGGCATGCTTGAAAAAATTTCAGGCAATACGTTAAAGGTAAAAGCAAGTTCTGATTTGGGCGAAATGCCAAAGCTAAACACAGCTGGAAAAATAATCAAACCAGCGAGCAAAGCCACCAGCGTATCCATTAAAATCACCCAAAATGAAATGGAAACAATATTGTCTTTTTTGCTCAAATAGGAGCCGTAAATGGTCAATCCGCCTATGCCTAAGGAAAGGGAAAACAAAGCCTGTCCAAAAGCGGAGACGAGTAAATTTGGGGTTATTTTACTAAAATCCACATGAAATAAAAATTCCACGCCTTTGTAAGCATTGGGCAAAGATAAGCTGTATATTGCCATGCCTATCAAAATCACAAACAAAAGGGGCATCATAATTTTAGAAGCACGCTCTATGCCTGCTTTAACGCCAGAGCGCACAATCCATACCACCAGCAAGATAAATGCCAAAGCACTCGGCACAGTATAATTGGCATTGGACACAAAATTGCCAAAGTCCTCGTGTTTATCAACAAGAGACAAGCCCAAATAGCCTAAACACCAGCCAGCGATAACGCTATAATAAGAAAGAATAATAAAACTGATGATTAAAGCCAGCAATGGATTTAATTTAAAAAACCAATTTGCGCCCGTTTTTTCAAATGCGGCAGACATGCCCTTGCCCGTCATGCGCCCCAAGCCAATTTCTAGCCACATAAAGGGAAAGCCGATGATTATCACGCAAAATAGATACACCAACAAAAAAGCTGCTCCGCCATTTTCATTGACCCCATAAGGGAAACGGCAGATGTTGCCCAAACCGACCGCAGAACCTGCTGCGGTTAAAATAAAACCTAGTTTTGAAGAAAAATTCTCTCTCATTTGATGTTGTTTGTATGCGAATATATTATTTTTTGGTGATTTAGAAAAATTGTGCCCATAAAACTACAAGAATACAGCAAGGTATCACCCATTTCCAGAGCACTAAAAATATTTTTTGCCAATGTTTTTGGACAATTTCCGTTTCTTGAAAAATATTTTGAATAGGTTTAAACCATACCACAAAAATTGTTGTCAATAAGGCAGACACGATAATGCCCACCGTGCCAAAGGCAAAATTCATCACATCTAAAAAACCTTTCTGCCCAAAAGCGTGGAAATTGGTTAATGCAGAAACCGCACCTGTGGATAAGGCTGAAGGAATGCCGAGTAAAATAGCAAAAATACTCAAAATCCAAGTGGCTTTTTTGCGGGATAAACGAGTGGTTTCTACCACATTGCCCACCACGCCCTCCAACAAGGATATGCTTGAAGTTAAGGCTGCCACTGTTAAAAGCAAGAAAAAAGCAAGTTCTAGCCATTTACCAAAAGGCAAGTTGGCAAAAATAGAGGGCAAGGTTTGAAAAACAAGCTGTGTGCCTGCTTGTGGGTTTTGCCCAAAGCTAAACACGGCTGGAAATATGACAAAACCTGCAAGCAAAGCAATAAATGTGTCCATGCTGGCAATCCAAGCGCAGGACTTGATAATACTGGATTTTTTTTGCATATAACTGCCATAGGTAATCATACTGCCCATGCCAATGGAAAGCGATAAAAAGGCTTGCCCCAAGGCTTCTACAAACACCTTGGTGTTTATCTTGCTGAAATCAGGTGTCAAATAATAGCTTATGCCCGCTTTTGCGCCAGAAAGCGATAGACTATACCCTGCCAAAATGAGTAAAATCAAGAATAGCAAAGGCATCATCAACTTGGAGGCTTTTTCTATGCCTTTGGAAACACCTGCTTGCACAATCCATGCAGTTAATAGTGAAAACGCCAAAAGCAAGGCTATTACATATTTCGGATTGGCTAAAAAATCTTGAAACGCCATTTTCATATTTGCCAAGGTCATCAGAAAATAACCCAAGCACCAGCCTGCAACCACAACGTAGTAGGACAAAATGGCAAAAGACAAAAATACCGTGAAAAATCCATTGAATTTAAAAATGCCTTTGGCATTCATTTGGCGAAACACCCCAACAATACTTTGCTGGCTATTTCTGCCAATACTCACTTCCAAAATCAGTAAAGGCAAGCCCACCAAAACCACGCAAGCGAGGTAAATAAAAACAAATGCTCCGCCCCCATTTTCGCCCACCAAGTAGGGAAAACGCCAAATATTGCCCAAACCAACTGCAGAACCCGCAGCTGCCATGATAAATCCAAAATTTGAGGCAAAACCTTCTCTCTGTTTCATTTTAGTTTAATTTTTTGGTGAGTAATTTCATTTCTAAGGAAGGAGGTACTTTTTCGTATAAAATTCTGTACACCGCATCTACAATGGGGATTTCAGCTTGGTGTTTTTTGTTGATTTCATGCACGGATTTTACAGCGTAATACCCTTCTGCAATCATATTCATTTCCAATTGTGCCGAGCGCACCGAGTAGCCCTTGCCAATCATATTGCCAAACACACGGTTTCTGGAAAATTGCGAATACGCAGTAACGAGTAAATCCCCGAGATACGCCGAAGAAGAAACATCTCTATTGATTGGGTGTACTGCATCTATAAATCTTTTGGTTTCTTGTACTGCATTAGAAATCAAGACCGATTGAAAATTATCGCCATAGCCTAAACCATGGCAAATGCCTGCCGCTAAGGCATAAATATTTTTCAAAATCGCTGAAATTTCCGTGCCAAAAAGGTCATCAGATGTGGAGGTGTTTACATACCTACAACTCATCATGGCAGCGAATGTTTTTGCGATTTCTTCGTTCGGGCAAGCGATAGTCAAATAAGAGAGTTTTTCCATGGCAACTTCCTCTGCATGGCAGGGTCCGCAAATCATGGCTATTCTTTCATAAGGCACGCCAAACACCCGTTTGATGAAATCTGCTGGAATTTCCTGCGTTTCTGGGATTATACCTTTGATGGTGGATACAAATATTTTTTTATCCAAATTTTTGATGTCTTTCCCTTCAAAAAGCGAAGTTAAAAACGCCGAAGGCGTTGCCAGTACAATAAAATCTGCCAAATCTATGACGTGTTCTAAATCATTGGACAAATAAAGTTTTTTTACGTCCAAGTCCGCAGAACTCAGATAATTTGGATTATGCCCATACATCTGTATGTGCTCTAAGGCTTCTGCGTTGCGCATCCACCAATATACCTTGTCTTGGGTGTTGCACAAAATTTTAACCAGCGCAGTGGCAAAACTACCGCCACCAATTACGGCTACTTTTTTAGGTTCTTCCATAAAAATTTTAAACGTTAAATCTAAAATGCATAATGTCCGCATCTTGCACAATGTATTCTTTGCCTTCAATGCGCAACTTCCCTACTTCTTTTACCGCTGCTTCTGAGCCGTATTTAGTGAAATCTGCATAACTCATCACCTCGGCACGAATAAAGCCTTTTTCAAAGTCTGAGTGGATTACCCCCGCTGCTTTTGGCGCAGTATCACCTTTGTGTATCGTCCAAGCACGCACTTCTTTTACCCCTGCTGTAAAATAAGTTTGCAATTTCAATAATTCATAAGCCTTGCGAATCAAACGTGCTGCACCAGCCTCGTCCAAACCTACTGCGTCTAAAAATTCTTTGCGCTCCTCAAAAGTATCCAAAGACGCAATTTCAGATTCAATTTGTGCGCAAATAATAAAAATATCGGCTTGTTCTTCTTGGGCAATTTTCCTTACTTTTTCCACATAATCATTGCCTTTGATGACAGAAGCTTCATCTACATTGCAAATATACAAAACAGGTTTTTGCGTAAGCAATTGCAAGGTTTGCACAAATTCTTGCAAATCTTCTTCCACAGATAAAACACGTGCAGAACGACCAGATTCCAAAACCGTTTTGCAGTTTAAAAGCCATTCCGCTTGTTTTTTTGCGTCTTTATCCCCTGCCTTGGCGGCACGTTCTATTTTTTGTAAATTTTTATCAACCGTTTCTAAATCTTTGAGTTGCAATTCTACATCTATAATTTCCTTGTCTCTCACAGGGTTTACACTGCCGTCCACGTGGATAATGTTGTCATCATCAAAACAGCGCAATACATGCAAAATCGCATCTGTTTCTCGGATATTGGCTAAAAATTTATTGCCCAAACCCTCTCCTTTTGATGCGCCTTTTACCAAGCCTGCAATATCAACAATTTCCACTGTGGTTGGTACCACTTGCTCGGGTTTAACCAATTTTTCCAAAATTTCCAAACGAGGGTCTGGCACGCTAATCATGCCCACATTGGGCTCTATGGTGCAAAAAGGGAAATT
>CANHHI010000045.1 GCA_947460225.1 Flavobacteriales bacterium | reverse complement strand
TTTGATTATAGCGATGCTACTCAAAAACCAATCTATCTTTCAAACTTATTGAGTCCAGGTTATAATTACACCTACACAGGGATTACGTACAGACACGAAGGCAAAAAACACAAAGTTAAATTTACCATGGCACCTGTGTCTATTAAACAGACTATTGTTTTAGATAAAAAATTATCCAGACAAGGTGCTTTCGGCATAGACACCAACAAGCATTGGCGTGGAGAATTGGGTTGGATGTTGTTGTTAAACGGCAATTTTCAATTGGCTGAAAATATAGATTTTGAAACACAACTGCAAGTTTTTGGCAGATATGAAAAACTCGTGGGTATAGACGCCTATTGGGTCAATACACTCAACTTAAAAGTCAATAATTATTTGACGGCAAACATAGGCACTTACACCATTTACGATTATTATGCGGAGTTTTTAAGAGATGATGGAACAAAAGGCAAAGCCATACAGTTTAAATATATGGTAAACGTGGGTTTGTCTATCAAAATCAGCAATAAACCCAAAGAATAAGTAAAGCAAAGCGTGGTATAAAACCCACGCTTTTATTTTTATACAATGAAATTTTGTCAAGCCCGCTGCGAAAGTATTTTATGGAAAATAGTTTTTGCAAAAGCGAAATCTGAAACCCACAGCATACCTGAGTATATGAGGATTGGAAGATGAGATTTCGTGAAAAATATGCACCAGAAAATGCTTTTCGCTTGGGCTTTTGTCTTGTTTTTTTGTAAATTTGCGAAACTTGTTCAAATTTATAGCATGGAAACTTTTATTAAAGCCTCACAATTTCTGTTGAGTTTGTCGTTTTTGGTGATTCTTCACGAATTGGGGCATTTTATACCCGCCAAGTTTTTTAAAACGAAGGTGGAAAAATTTTACCTTTTCTTTGACCCATGGTTTTCTCTATTTAAATGGAAAAAAAATGGCACGGAATACGGCATTGGTTGGTTGCCCTTGGGTGGTTATGTGAAAATAGCGGGCATGGTGGACGAAAGCATGGACACCAAACAACTCAATAAACCTGCCGAGCCTTGGGAATTTAGAGCAAAACCCGCTTGGCAAAGGTTGATTATTATGCTGGGCGGTGTTTTTGTCAATTTTATGCTCGCTTTTGCCATTTATATTGGCGTGATTTATGTTTGGGGGGAAACCACTTTGAGTGAAAGCAAAGATGGCTACATGTATTCGGAATTGGCGCAAGAGAAAATTGGCTTTGAAAACGGCGATGTTATTTTGGCTATCAACGGCAAATATGTTGATGGCATGCAAAAAATAACCGAGGAATTGCTCTACGGTGGCGATATACAAGTAAAACGGGCGAATGACACCTTAACCCTGCACGTGCCAGAAGATTTTTTGGCACATTGGGCAGAAAATAAAGAGCCTATTTTAAATTACCGCATGCCTTTTTTTGTGGCACAAATACCCAAAGAATCGCATAACGCCGAAACTGGATTAGAGCCCAAAGACCATATTATAGGCATTTTGGGGGACAGCGTGCGCTTTGTAGATGAATTTGTAAAAATCGCAGAAAAGCACAAAGGCGAAAAATTGGAGATTAGCGTTTTGCGCAAGCATGAAAAAATACAACTGCACGTGCAATTAGACAGTGCAGCTAAATTAGGCGTGATGCGTGGTTTGCCAGACTTGGCGAGTTTGGAAAAATTGGGCTATCGCTTAGAAACAAAGCATTATACGCTGGCAGCATCTATTCCTTTGGGCATCAAAAAAGGATTTGCCACTTTGCAAAGTTATATCCGTCAATTTCAGTTGATATTTAACCCAAAAACAGAGGCTTATAAATCTTTGGGCGGTTTTGTGAGCATGGGCAGTATTTTCCCCAGCGTATTTGATTGGCAGACTTTTTGGGGCATTACCGCATTTTTGTCTATCATTTTAGGCTTTATGAATTTATTGCCTATTCCTGCGCTGGACGGCGGACACGTGGTATTTTTGCTGTATGAAATCATTACGGGCAAAGCAGCCAACCAAAAAGTCTTGGAAGTGGCGCAAACCATTGGCATGATTTTGCTGTTTGGTTTGATGTTTTACGCCAATTTAAACGATTTGTTCAAGTTTATTTTTAAATAATATGTTGGAAAATAAATCTACAACGTCCTTAGCCCATTTGGGTGAATTTGGGCTCATAGAACACTTAACCGAACACATTGCATTAAGTCAGCAAAGCACTATTTTGGGCGTGGGCGATGACGCAGCAGTGATTGCCCCCCTAGACGGTTGCCAGATGCTGGTGAGCACGGATATTTTGGTGGAAGGCACGCATTTTGATTTGGCTTATACCCCATTAAAACACTTGGGTTACAAAGCCATTGCGGTAAATGTGTCGGATATTTGCGCCATGAACGGCACGGCAACGCAAGTTTTGGTTTCTTTTGCGCTATCCAGCAAATTTACTTTGGAAGCGGTGGAAGAAATGTATCAAGGCATGCTTTTGGCTGCCAAAAAATACAATGTGGATATTGTGGGTGGCGACACCACCTCGTCTGTAAGCGGTTTGTTTATTTCCGTGACGGCTTTGGGATTTGTAAAACCAGAAAATATTGCCAAAAGAAGCACCGCAAAAATCAATGATTTGATTGTGGTTTCCGGCGATTTGGGTGCGGCTTTTATGGGTCTGCAAATTTTGCTCCGTGAAAAAGCCGTTTTTTTACAAAATCCCAACACCCAACCCGATTTGGAAGGCATGGATTATCTTTTAGAAAGACAACTAAAACCAGAAGCTCGGCAAGATATTTTACAATTGCTTGAAAAATTGGCGGTAAAACCCAGTTCTATGATAGATATTTCGGACGGCTTGGCATCTGAAATTTTGCATATTTGCAAAGCCTCAAACGTAGGTTGCAAAATTTACGAAGAAAAATTGCCCTTGGATCCTTTGATGTACGACACGGCAAGGGATTTTAATTTGGATCCCACCACTTGCGCCCTCAACGGCGGAGAAGATTATGAACTTTTGTTTACCATAAATCCAGCGGATTATGACAAAATAAAAGGCAACCCAAACCTCACTGTAATTGGGCATATTGTAGAAGCAGAGGCTTTTTGCCAGCTTATCACACAAACGGGGCATCAAATTCCTTTGCAAGCCCAAGGTTGGGACGCTTTAAAAAAGTGAGGGATTTCTTAATAAAATTTAAAATTATTTGTACATTTGCCAATTGAAAACTTTATTTATAAGTTATGCAGAACAAAAAAATTATATCTACATTTGCGATTTTGCTCACTTTATCGTGTGCATATCAACTTTCTTTTTCCTGGTTTGCTTATAGTTTTGAGCAAAAAGCAGAAGTTTTTGCCCAGCAAAAACAAGACTCCGTGGCACAGGCATCGCCAAACATGCGTCAAGAAGAATTAAACACTGCCAAAAAATATTGGAAAGATTATTTTTTGAAACAAAATGCAGCCACTGAAATTTATCCCGTTACGGGCGCAACTTATCAGGAGTGTAAATTGCGTGAAATCAACCTTGGACTTGATTTGCAAGGGGGCATGAGCGTTACTTTAGAAGTATCTATTCCAGACTTGATTTTGCAATTGTCTGAAAATAGCCAAGATAGCCGTTTTAAAACTGCTTTTGAGTTGGCAGAGACCCGTACAAAAACAGGGAATACAGATTTTATCACGGCTTTTGCACAAACTTGGCAAGAAACAAGTACAGGTGCTAGTTTGATAGATATTTTTCACAACTACAACCAAAAAGATAAGTTTCAAGCGGGTATTTCTGATGCGGAAGTAATCGCCATTATACGTCAAGAGTCTATCCATGCTTTGGACGGAACGGAGAAAATCATACGCACCCGTATTGACCAATTTGGCGTGTCTCAACCCCTTATCCAAAAACAGTTCAGCGCAGGCAGAATTCAAATTGAATTGCCGGGCGTGAAAGATAAAGAGCGTGTGCGCAAGATTTTGCAATCCACTGCCAATTTGGAATTTTACGAAAGTTTAGACGCCAAAGATGTGTTAAACAGCATTGCGGAACTAGACAAAGCCCTAAGCGTGCAATGGTATCCAAATTACAGGGATTCTGTGGACAGAGCAGCGAGTGCGCCCAAACAAAAAGCCAAAAAATCTGACATCGCATTGGATTCCTTAAACATAGAACAAGACTTAGCAAGTGCCGATGAGTTGGAAACTATGGAAAAAGAAGACCCTTTCAGTGGTGTGGATAAAGGCAAATACGCACCGATTTTTTCTAAATTTCTGCCTTCGCAAGGCGGTCCGATTTTGGGTATTGCCAAAGTTGCGGATACTGCACAATTAAACAGTTTATTTCAACACAGCATTGCCAAAAACTTTTTGCCTAAAAACGTAAGTTTAATTTGGGACGGCAAAGGCGTAATAGATATAAATGGTTTTCCTACGGGCGAAATTCAGTTGTATGCTATTCAACGTGAGAAAAATCAAGCCTTAATAGATGGCAAAACGATATTAGATGCTTATGCTTCACTAGACCCCATGACGGGCAAACCAACTGTGAACATGGTGATGGACAACAATGGACGCAGAATTTGGAAAGAAGTTACCACCAAAAAATTGGGTAAATTCATCGCCATTACTTTGGACAACAAAGTGCTTTCTGCCCCTGTCGTGAGCAGCGTTATTCCCGATGGGCGTTCGGTAATCAATGGTTCATTTTCTTATGACGAAGCCAAAGATTTATCCAGCATTTTAAAAGCTGGTGCTTTGCCCGTGCCTGCAAAAATTAGCGCAGAAAACTTTGTAGGACCTTCTTTGGGTGCAGAAAATATCAAAGCCAGTATGATTTCTTTCGCTGTGGCGATTGCACTGATATTGCTGTATATGATTGCCTACTATGGCAAGGCAGGTATTGCAACCAATGTAGCATTGCTTTTGAATTTATTCTTGCTCTTGGGCGTGTTGGTGTCTTTGGGCGCAACCTTAAATTTACCGAGCATCGCAGGTTTGATTTTGACAATCGGTATGGCAGTAGATGCCAATGTATTGATATTTGAACGTATTCGTGAAGAACTTGCTAAAGGAAAGGCACTTGCAGAATCCATTGCGGACGGTTACAAAAACGCCCTTTGGTCTATTTTGGACGCAAACATTACCACGACTTTGACTGGTGTTGTACTTTTGCTTTTCGGCATGGGTCCAATTAAAGGATTTGCAGTTACTTTGCTGATTGGTATTGGCACGTCTTTGGCAACGGGCATTTTTGTGAGTCGCTTTATGTTTGACGCTTGGTTAGCCAAGAAGAAAGATATTGCCTTTGCTACGCCCTTAACAAAAGGTCTGTTTAAAAATATAAATTTTGACTTTGTAGGCAAAAGAAAAATATTTTACGCTCTATCTTTGTGTTTGATTGTACTCGGTGCAGTTTCGCTCTTTACCAGAGGATTGGATTACGGCGTGGATTTTGCTGGTGGTCGCAAGTTTAAAGTAAAATTTGAACAAGGCATCAATGAAAACGCTTTGCGTGAGGCACTTGCCAAAACATTTACAGACGAGAGAGGTTTGCCAATGACCCCAGAGGTAAAACAAGTAGAAGACAATAAACACGCATTTATTACCACAAAATATTTAATCAACCAAAGCGCAGCCACAACAGATAGTTTGGTAGAGGCTAAATTGATGGAAGGCTTGTCGCAAGTGGTGGGCAAAAATATGGCACAAGTTGAAAGTGTGTTTTTGGTAGATGCTGCGGTGTCTAATGAAATGAAAACTTCTGCTTGGTTTGCGGTGATTGGTGCCTTGCTTGTGATTTTCTTGTATATCGCCATTCGTTTTAGAAAATGGCAGTTTGGTTTTGGTGCTTTGGCTTCATTAAGCCATGATGTGCTCCTAGTGCTTGCCGTGTTTTCTGTGGCACAAGGCTGGCTTCCTTTTTCATTGGAAATAGACCAAAATTTAATAGCCGCTTTGCTTACCGTTGTTGGTTACTCCATCAATGATACAGTGGTGGTATATGACCGTTTGCGTGAATACCAAATTACCAATAGCAATTCTGCAGAAAACTTTAACCAAGCCTTAAACAGCACTTTATCCAGAACAATCAATACCTCTTTGACCACTTTACTGGTTCTAATGGTGATTTTGTTCTTTGGCGGGGAAAGCATCAAAGGCTTTGTATTTGCAATGACCGTTGGGGTGATTGTAGGTACGTATTCTTCGGTGTTTATTGCTTCTCCTTTGGTGTGGGACGCTTTGCATAGAAACAAAAAATAAAAATATATTTTAAATAAAACACCCTGCTTTTGGCAGGGTGTTTTATTTTTGTATAATGAATTTAAAAATTCCTTACCTTTGCCCTATCATGCGCAAAATATTTTTACTCTGTTTGGTGTTTTTGGTAAAGCATCTGCACGCCACGCATTGCCGCTCTGGGGAAATCCAAATTAGGCATTTGGCTGGGTTCACCTATCAAATAGAGCTTATTACGTACACCAATAGGTATTCCACTACCGATAGACCAGCACTAGAAGTTGCTTTCTCAGACGGTTTCAAGGAAATCGTTAATAGAAAAGAAAAAAAAGAAATTACAGCAAGCACCTTTAGGAATGTTTACCAAATGCAACGCACTTTTAGTGCTTTGGGAACATATAAGGCAATGGTTACCGACCCCAACCGAAACCAAGGCATTATAAACCTTGGCGGAACAGCATCAGTTGATATACCCTTTTACATAGAATCTGAAATTATTATTTCGCCATATAGCACACCTTCTACACCCAGTTTAGGCAATCCCCCCTTAGACGATGCTTGCCTAGACAATATTTGGGTGCATAATCCAGCGGCAAGCCCGCAAGCGGGTTATGGTTTAAAGTACAGCCTTGTACCCGTTAAACAAGGAGAAAATAAGGATGCTGAACCATTTGCACAACCCAATGGCATGCAAATAGATGAACAAGGCACGGTAATTTGGGATAGCCCCAAATTTTTAGGAGAATACAATATTGCCATAAAAATAGATATGTATGACAAACAAGGTTATTACAGTGGTTTTATTTTGCGAGATATGCAAATCAATGTTTTGAATTGCACCAACCAAAAACCTATAATTACACCAATTCCGCCTGTTTGTGCCGTGGTAGGCGAAAAAGTAACACGCATCGTTCAGGCAGAACACCCCGAAGGGCAAACAGTTGAAGTCAATGCAAGTGGAGAACTATTTATTGGGTTTGCAGAGCCTTTTCGGGCTGGTTTTAATTTTGTGCAAGAAGACCAAAATACCAAAGCCAAAACCTACGAATTTAACTGGGACGTGGCTTGTCCACACGTGCGAAAAAATCCGTATCTGAATTATTTGCGTGTAAGCAGTAAAGATGCCGTAGGCATACAACTCGCAAATGTGAGTACTTTTTTAGCCACGGCTATCGCCCTTGCTCCAACTTGGAAAGAGGCAAAATTAAATGAAAGAACCATAAACCTATCTTGGAATACCTATACGTGCCCACAAGCCAAGGGCTATATCATTCACCGAAGGGTAGGCAAAATCAACCAAGCCATAGGCGCGTGCTCGGTTGGTGTGCCAGAGACTTGGGGGTATAAAGAAGTGCAAAAAATACCAGGATTTTCTGCCAGCACCTACAAAGACGACAGCGAATTGATTGCAGGGCAAAAATATTGTTACCGCATTGTGGCTTATTTTGGAGAAGATTTATTGTCCCATGCCTCTGAGGACATTTGCATAGATATACCAAGCGATGCGCCACGCCCCATCAAAGCAAGTGTGGAAGAAACAGCTACCACCACGGGCAAAGCAGAAACTGCCTGGAAAAATCCCATATTAGATTTTACAAGCTTTCAAGCACCTTTTACTTATCAATTGCAAGATGGGCAAAATCTAATAAAAAAGAAAGCAAAAAAATCCAAAGCCCTATTGTTTAGCGACACGAAAGACAAAGTTGATGAATTGGCGCAAGCCTTTTTGCACGAGAACATCAACACGGAAGTTCAAGCCAATAATTATCAACTCACATTAAGTGATAAAAGCCAAATCATCGGGAAATCTGCGAATTTTAGCCCGCCTTTTTTGGGGCTCACCCCCGACAACCAAAAAGTACATATCCAATTGCAAGGCACTTTCCCTTGGCTCAACACCCAATATATCATTCGCAGACGACTGCCTGATAACACTTGGCTGGAAGTAGCTACCACAAATAGCTTGCCTTATACCGAAGAGAACTTGGAAAACAAAGTAGAAGTTTGTTATGATGTGGAAACCATTGGCGCATACCAAAGCGATGCCTTGATACATGAAGAAATTAGAAATAAATCCCAAATAACCTGTGCCACACCAGACAATCAAAACCCGCCCTGTTCTCCTGTGCTCAGTGCTGGGCTTTGCCACGCCGAAAACCCTGAACTTGCTTGGCAAGATTCCGTTTGTGTGGACAGCCCTAGCGTGGTGGGCTATAAAGTATATTACGCTCCTTTTCAAGGAGATAATTTGACTTTTTTACAGGAAATAAGTCTAAGTCGCTTTGACGCAGAAAATCCTGGTTGTTATGCAGTTTCCGCTGTGGGCGATAACCAAAAAGAAAGTGCTTTGAGCGAAAAAAAATGTTTGGACTATTGCGCTGCATACGTACTTGCCAATATTTTTACACCCAATGGCGATGGTGAAAATGATTTGTGGCAGGCGGTGCGCAAAAGCCACGTGGAGCGCATTGTTTTGCAGGTATTTGACCGCAATAACCAACCCGTATTTAGCACCCAAGATATCCATTTTACTTGGGACGGCAATTTTAAAGGCAAACCTTTGCCAAATGGGGTATATTTTTATGAATTATCTGGGTTTTACAAAACCTTAGACGGCATTGTGGAGCGCAAACAAAATGGTTATGTTACGATTTTGAGATAATAACGGACATAGCCCGTTATTCTATGTTTCCGCCCAAAGCGATAGATAAGGTAAAATTAAGGCTGTGCAAGTTATATGATTTTTTGAGATTGGGGTCTATAAAAGATATGGCTTGCAATGCTTGTTGCATGCTGACGTTATTGTTGTTGGGCTTTTGATAACTCATATTGCCCATGTAATAATACGTAATGCCAAAATCCATAATTTTCAAAATTCTCAAACCAATGCCCAATTTTGCGCCAAAATAAATGCCCGAATACTTGGCAAAAGTACTTTGCAAACCTGCTCCTTGGGGCATATCTTTTAAATCCCCACTCTGAAATAAATTGGCTGTAAAACCAACTGCCGTAAAAATGTATGGTCTAAACAAAGGCGCATCTAAAAAATAATACCTAAAATAAGGCATGGCGTTGATGTTTGCGCCACTCATATTCTCGGAATAAAAAACCTGTGTGGTATTACCCGTTCCCCAATACAATGCCGTTAGCGTTGCTTCTAGGGGCGCAGGTATTCTTGTAGGCACATTGTATTCGTATTTATTGGGCAAAAAATAAATTTGCGCACCCAATTGAACGCCAATTTCAGCATAATCACCAATCAAACCACCAAATTCTACAAAAGTTCCCACGCCCTGTTTAGGCATTGGGAATCCTGGATTAACAATCACAGAATAAGCCAGAGGCGAAATGCCAAACTTAAACTGACCCAAACACAAGGAGAAGAGGCTTAACAAGCCTATAATTACTTTTTTCATTGCTTTATTTTGTTACAAAGATAATAAAAATCAAACAAAAAGCCCCCTGCGAAATGTTTTATCGCAAAGCAGTTTTTTGCAAGGTGATATCTGAAACCCATAGGCAAAGCCTGTTTTATTCCGCTTTGCGGGCAAGATTATCCAGCGATTACAAACTTTGTCAAAGGTAGATTAAATCGGACAATGTCCGTGAAAAAACGCAAGGCGAGAAGGTGTTTCGCAGGAGGCTTATTTTATTGCCCCCTACCCCTGAGCATAATGCTTGCCGTATAGAGCATGATTTTAAAGTCCAAAGCCAAGTTAAAATTGCGCATGTAGGTCAAATCATAGCGCAAACGCTCCACCATTTCTTCTACGGTTTCTGCATAACCATAGCGAATTTGACCCCAAGAAGTAATGCCAGGTTTTACACGGTGCAACAGTTTATAATACGGTGCTATGGCTACGATTTTATCTATAAAATACTGCCTTTCTGGTCTTGGTCCGACAATAGACATTTCGCCTTTAAGCACGTTGATGAACTGCGGAATTTCGTCCAAACGGGTTTTGCGCAAAAATCGTCCTATTTTAGTTACCCTTTTATCTCTGTGCGCAGAAGTTTTGATGCCATAGCGTTCGGCATCTAGGTGCATGGTTCTAAATTTGATAATATTAAAGGGTTTACCAAACAAACCGATTCGTTCTTGTCTAAAAAAAACCTTGCCCTTTGAATCCAAGCGAATGGCAAGGGCAATTGCTAAAATGAGCGGGCTCAACAAAAAAAGTGCACATATAGAAAATGTAATGTCTATCAAGCGTTTCAGTGCCTCTTGCCAAGGGGAAATAGCTTGAATATCCACACTCACCCAACTGCTCCCAAGCAAACTTTCTATTTTGGCTTGCCCTGTTAAAATAGAAACATTATCTGGAATGACTTTAAGGGCAACTTCTGGAAAATCAGACAAAGCAATCAATACTTTTTCTAAACATTCGTGCATATCCGCCGTATGGGCAACAATCACCTCACGCACATTGAGCCTTTCTATCAAATCTGGCAATTTCGCCAAAGTACCAAAATAACGAATTTCCCCAATGGAACCATCTGGAATTTTAGTAAGGCTGACATAGCCCATCACACGGTGTCCCATGGACACAACGGACTTGCCTAAATCTTGCAAAGCAATATTTACTTCATCTACATTGCCTACCAGCAAAGCGGGAAATTCTATTTGGTTGCGGTGTATAGATTTTACAACACGTTTGGTAATGAAATACCTTGGCAAAACCAAAGTAGTATAGTTTAAAAACCAAAAAAGCAAAAATGGAAAAACGGCAAATGGATAAGGTGTAACCGTATCATTGATTAAGTAAGCAAAGTAAATTAAAAGCGAGCCAAAAAAT
>CANHHI010000044.1 GCA_947460225.1 Flavobacteriales bacterium | reverse complement strand
ATACCCCCAAAATGCGCCCAAGCATTTCATCTACACCCACCGAAGTAAGTGTTCCGCCAGTAATGCCATTCACACTGTGGTTACCCAATTCTTCCGAACCTGGTTTTACCACGTGAATAGACACAAAGCCCTTGGCATCAGCTAATTTTTTACCCAAAAATTGATTGTAAAAAGAAGCCTCTGTAATTTCTGCACCCAAGCCTGGCGTTTCTGTTTTGTGGTCAAACACAGCTCCTTGAACGGTGTTTTTGTCTTCGCCCAAGGCAATAAAGCCCCAAATAGGACCCCATAAACCTGTGCCAATCAAAGGAATAACATAAAACGTTTGTCCCTGTTTTTCACATACGTACAAAGGATACTGTCTTTCTTCTTTGCTAGCCAAAGATTTATATTCTTTTTGAATATCCACCCCAAAAGCATCTTCGCTGATGACTTTGCCTTCAAAGTTCAGCACCAATTGTTTTTTGACATATACGCCAAACTCCTTGGCAGCCTCAGAACGACTTACATCTACGCCAATAGCCTGCAAAATGTTCTGCATTTTTTCCTCTTCTACGTTTTTCTTTTGAAAAGGTTTTAATACAATAGAAAGTGTTGCCAAAAGCGCACCCACTAAAATCACCAAAACCGCAGAAAAACCAAAAATATACCCGTTACTTTCTTTGTTGATAGCCATATTACGCTTGTTTTTTTCGGTTTAGTCTTTTATTGATATTTGCTCCTATCACATAATGGTCAATCATAGGTGCCATGGCATTCATAAACAAAATCGCCATCATCACGCCCTCTGGATAAGCAGGGTTGAACACACGAATTAAAATTGCCAAGAAACCCGCCAAGAAGCCATAAATATATTTCCCTTGTTCGGTTTGCGCAGAACTTACAGGGTCTGTAATCATAAACACCCCGCCAAACATAAAGCCACCCAGCATAATTTGATGCCAAGGTGCGAGCTGCATGTAAGGATTTGCGCCCCATATCGTAAACAAAACCGACATCAAAAATCCGCCAAAAAAGAAAGAAATCATCGTTTTCCAGCTTGCTACACGGGTCAAAAGCAAAATAGCTGCACCAATTAAAATGCACAATTTAGAAGTTTCCCCAATAGAACCCGGTATGGTGCCGATAAAAGCGTCCCAAAGTGGATATTTTGCAGTTACTTGCAAAAGTGCATCGCTTGAACTTTCTGCTGTCAGCGCAGATAAATCGCCCAGTGCCGTAGCTCCTGTAAATCCATCTACTGCGTTTTGTCCATCTAATGCCACCCAAACTTTGTCTCCCGACATTTTGGTAGGGTAAGCAAAAAACAAGAAAGCCCTAGCAATTAAAGCCACATTAAACACATTCATGCCCGTTCCGCCAAAAACTTCTTTGGCAAAAAGAACAGCGAAAGCCGTTGCAATGGCAATCATCCAAAGCGGTGTTTCTATGGGCATAATCATGGGAATAAGCAATCCCGACACCAAGAAACCTTCTTGAATGGCGTGCCTATTGATGATACAAAACACAAACTCCACGCCCAGCCCAGCTGCATAGCTAACCAAAACAATGGGTAAAACTTGCGTTGCGCCATATAAAAAGCTATCCAAGTGTGAAGCACTTGTGCCAATGGCTAAAAAATGTTGATACCCTACGTTAAACATGCCAAACAGCAAAGCGGGCAACAATGCCACAATCACTGTAAACATGGTGCGTTTTAAATCCACCGCATCTCTAATGTGCGAACCACTGTGTGTGGCGTGCCCAGGCGTGTATAAAAACGTATCCAGCGCATCTATCAAAGGAAAGAAACGCTCATATTTGCCTCCCTTTTCAAAGGGTTTTTTAATATTGTCTAAAAATTGTCTCATAGTTTTAGTTTATACACATTCTTTTTGTACCAAATCCAATGCGCCACGCACAATCTCTTGCATGTTGATTTTAGAGGTGCAAACATATTCGCACAGGGCAAAATCTTCGGGAGCCACTTCGTAAATACCCAATTTTTCCATTTCGTCCAAATCTTGGTACATCATGGATTTTAAAATTTGCATCGGGTAAATGTCAAAAGGGAACACACGTTCCAATTCGCCTGTTACCACAAAAGCACGCTCTTCCCCGTTTAGGTTGGTATCGTGTTGGTAGGTTTTATTGCCAAACCAAGCCGCTGGATAGAGTTTAGAATTTGAAAATCTTTTTAAACCCAAACTAAGCCAACCTTCGGTCAGTACAAATTTAGGTTCTTTGCCCTCCAAAAGCACGGTAACTTGGTGGTGGTAAAACCCCAAATATCCTTTGGTGCCCACTTGATCGCCTGTTAAGGCATTGCCACTAATAACTCTATATTGCGCTGTGTCTATGTTTTGCGCCAAAATATCTTGCATCAATGCACCAGCAATGGTTTTTACATAGCAAGGTTTTTCTACTTCGCCTGTAATGGCAATCCAACGACTTACATCGTATTTTTTATCCAATACCGCTTTGCCAATGGCAATAACGCCTTGCACGCCCATCACCCAAGCTGTTTCCCCTTTGTTAATGGGGTCTATGTGGTGAATTTGTGTGCCTACATTGCCAGCAGGGTGTGGTCCTTCAAAAGTATGAATTTGCACGCCTTGTGCTTGCAAAAAAGCAGGCGCAGTCGTTTTTTGATGCACGCTCAAATGCACAACAGGCACAATTTGTTTCAAAAGGTCTAAACCAGCTTGAAAATACTTGGCATCTTTTTCAACCATGTAGTCAAAATCGGGTGCCAAGGGACTAGAATCAAAAGCCGATACAAACAATGCTTTTGGCAAGGTGTTTGGGTCAGCAATCACATCAAATGGTCTTTGGCGCATAAAAGCCCAAAGTCCAGTTTGCAGTAATTTTTCTATGATTTCATCTCTAGTACCCATTTGAAAATTGGGCATATCAGCGTAACTTATCAGCTCGTCAGCCTCCACATGGATAGCCAGCACCTTTCGTTTGTCGCCTCGTTCTATTTGTGTTACTTTTCCGCTTACTGGGGCGGCGAACACAATTTTTGGGTTGTATTTGTCTATAAACAAAACACTTCCCGCTTTGACGCTTTCGCCTTCTTTAACCAAAACCTTGGGGGTCAATCCGTGAAAATCGGTGGGTTTTACCACTACGTGCTTGCTGTGCACGATTTTATCCATTTTTTCGGCTTGCCCTTTGAGTCTTATGTCCAGACCTTTGCGAATGCGAAATGTTTGCGACTTAAAAGACATATTCATTGTACGATATAATCAACTTGCAAAGATAGAATTTTTCATGCTTTTATTGCTAAAAAACATAAATTATTTTAAACACACAAAAACCGCCCAAAAAGGACGGTTTTTTTTATTGTGTATAAAGGTTTTATATTTAGAAGTAAAACCCTATATTGATATTAAAGCGAGAATGCCATTTTTTATTTTCTGCTTTATTTTCTGCTTCACCAGGTTTCCAGCCATTGCTTTGGTAATACCCATACTCCCAGTTTGGACCAACCCAACCAGAGTTCTTGCCTAACCACCATTCTGGATAAATCACGATAGGTCCCATTTTAATTTCCATGCCCAAAATGTTCATGATGGTGCTACGGCTATCAAACTTATTGTGTTTGGCAAAGAAAGAAAAGTCATTGAAAAGATTGATATAATCCAGCACGCCTTTGTTGATGTTGATTTTATAAGCTGGCGCAATCATGTACACTTGCCCTTTATTTGCTGCGCCCAATGCACCACCAAAAGCACCAAATTCAATAAAGTCATTTGCTATATCTTTGTGGTTGGTTTTATAGTCGTAGTAAGAAGCCTGCAAACGCAAATTAAAGTTGCCTGCATAATAATCCAAATGCGCAATTCCCGCATAGTGATAGGTTGTGCTAGCCCTTTCTCTTTCATAACTACCATAATCTGCATCAAGAGAAGGTATAAGAGAATTAACCGCCTCTCCATTGCTATCAAAATATCTAAAATTTTGCAAAGCACCAAATACGCCTGTTAATCCAATGGTAGAAGCATTGTCTTCGCCAAATTTATACATCACACGAGCCACACCTTTATTGGCTTCTTCATTTCTGCCACTGGCATTGAACGAAAATCTATTGTATTCATTGCCGTATAAACGATAGCCTGCATTATGTAAGTACTGCACATCTAATTGAAAAGCTGGCAAGTTGAGGGTATAACCAATTCCCATACCCGAAATATCTTGCATACCCATAAAGCAATCACTTGTGTTTGCCCAACCGTGGTATTGTTGGTCTGGAACGCCCAAAGGCAGATTTATCAAACCCAATTCTACACGGTGCTTTTCATCTTTGGTTTGATAACCCATATAGCCATAAGCCAGCATAGGTCCGCCATTAAATGAGGGAAAAAAACGATATTGTAATTTTGTAAATAATCCTTTCCAAGAAGCCTCTACTTGAAGCCTAAACATATCTACTAAAAAATCTCCTCCATGTTTTACGTCCCTTTCTTCCCAAGTTCTATAACGATAATGGAAACGCATCGCACCACCAATTTTCAACTTAAAGTCATTCTTCTCTATTGCCAATTCTGGAATAGACATGGGGTTTCCTTCCCTTTGTTCGGTTTGGAATGGCTCTGGGTTTTCCTCCTGTGCCCATACAGCACAGCTACCCATTGCAAGAGCCAAAAGCCCACCTCTGATGTTTTTGAAAGTGTTCATATTGTTTGTTTATAAAAGGTTAAGCAAGGTTTTGAGTTGTTCGGTATGGTTTTTTGTGTCAATTTTTTCTATTGCATGTATAATTTTTCCTTTTTCATCAACCACAAAAGTAGTGCGTAAAACGCCAAAATAGGTTCTGCCCATCATCTTTTTCTCTGCCCAAACCCCAAAAGCCTCGGCGAGTGCATGTGTGGTATCGCAAAGCAAAGTAAAGCCCAATTGGTGTTTTTGTATAAATTTTTGATGGCTTTTCGCATCATCTGGACTAATGCCAATAATTTTATAGCCTTTATTGTTCCAAAATGCCAAGTTTTCGTTTAAATTGCATGCTTGTGCGGTGCAACCAGACGTTAAATCTTTGGGGTAAAAATAAATCACCATTTTTTCTCCCACAAAATCAAGCAAAGAAACCTCGTTTCCATCTTGGTTCTGGAGTTTTATTGCAGGTAGCGTATCGCCTTTTTGTAACATATATTATTGTATGATGTGATTTTGTGGCAAATATAAGAAATATATGCTGAGGTACAAATAATTTTTTTCATTTTTTTTATGATAAAGTCAAAAATTTTCTATATCACGCTAAACGACTGCTATAACGGCGTTTACCAAAGTCAAGTCATAGATGTGGTGAATACCTATCAAAAAGACCTAAACAGGGCTTGCCAATTGATTGCTTTTGTGCCGTTTCGCTTGTTTTTTGCGCAGTACAAACAAATTAAAAAGGTACAAATGGACGCTATTGTGCTACCTATGTTTCCGTTTTTGAGGTATTTTAGTTGGTGTAGCTTTTGGCTGTATTTGATTTTGCCCAAGTATAGCCCCGTGATGTGTCGTGGCATTTTAGCTACTTACACTGCCTTGAAATTAAAAAAAGCCAAAAACCTTTATGTGGTGTATGATGGCAGGGCAGCGGTCTTTGCGGAGCAAGAAGAATTTGGCGTGTATAATCATACGGGCTTGGAAAAGTGCATAAAAGCGATAGAACAAAAAGCCGTGCAAGACAGCGATTATCGTTTGGCGGTGAGCGAAAGACTGGTGGCTTATTGGGCAGAAAATTATGCTTATCAAGGGCATAAATATCAAGTCATTCCCTGCACTTTGGCATGGCATTTTTTGCAAACGCCGCATTGGCAAGACGCTGAAAATGTTGTCAAAATAGCTTATTTGGGTTCTGGTTCTTCTTGGCAAGATTTGCAAGGGGTTTGTGATTTTTTGCGCTTTCAAATGCAAGAAAAATCAAATATACAAGCCTATTTTTTTTGTCAAACCAATGATTATATTCAAAAATTGCAAGATGAATTTGCCCAGCGTGTCTTTTGCCAATTGGTGCAACCAAAACAAGTGCCAGCCTTTTTATCCCATTGTGATTATGGTTTGATTTTTAGAGATAACAATATCAGTAGCCAATGCGCTTCGCCCGTCAAATTTGCGGAATATCTAGCCTGTGGCTTAAAAATATTGATGAAAGCAGAGGTGGGCGATTTTTCCAATTTAATTGTGGAAAATTTATTTTTGGGAGAAATTATAGCGAAAACCGAACAAAATATAGATTTTAGTGCCCGCAATTTTTTAGAACGAGAAACTTTGCGTAAATTTGCATTGGATAATTTTGCAAAAAGCAGTCCAGTGTTATTAAACAAATACCAAAAATTATTTTCCGAGCATGCAGACAGACCCACAACCTGAAACATATAATTACAACACCTCCCGTTCAAAAATGGTTATACCCGAGTATGGGCGTAACATACAGAGCATGGTGGAACATGTTTTAACCCTAAAAGACCGCACCGAGCGAAACATAGCTGCCCAAAGCATCATCAAAACGATGGCGCACGTGCAGCCTGGTTTGAAGCACCATACCGATTTTCAAAATATTTTATGGGTGCATTTGCACATTATGTCAGGTTATGCCTTAGACGTGGACTATCCCTGCGAATTGCCATCTAAACAAGAGATTGAACAAAAACCAGAAAAATTAAACTATCCACAAACGAGGTTGCGCTACAAAACGCATGGTAAATTGTTTTTTGAATTTTTTAACACGGTGAAAGACACCAAAGACCCCGAAGAAAAAAAACAAGCCTTGATGTATATTGCCAATGCCATGAAGCGCACATACATAGAGCGCAACAGGGAATATTTGGACGACAGCAAACTTTTTGAACATATTGCCGAGGTTTCCAAAGGAGAAATTAGCTTTGCACCAGGCACAAAACTGGTTTATGTGGCAGCACCTCATGTTGCAAATAGACCCGCTATAAACAGTAAAAATGCGAAAAAGAAAAAAATGAGAAGGAATTTATAATTATGCCAAAACAAGCTTTTGAAATTTACGGCGGGAAAAAACTCAGCGGTGAAATTACCCCACAGGGAGCCAAAAACGAAGCCCTGCAAGTGCTTTGCGCTGTTTTATTGACCTCACAGGCGGTGCAAATAGACAATGTGCCCAATATTATTGATGTAAATAAACTGATAGAACTTTTGCTGTTTTTGGGCGTAAAAGTGGAAAAGCTGTCTCCCAATAGCTATAAATTTCAGGCAGACCACGTGCATATAGACTTAATCTACACCACAGAATTTTACGAAAAAGCGGCTAAATTAAGGGGTTCCGTGATGATTGTGGGTCCGCTTTTGGCGAGATTTGGCAAAGCAGCCATACCCAAACCAGGCGGGGACAAAATTGGACGCAGGCGTTTAGATACGCACTTTTTAGGCTTACAACAGTTGGGGGCAGATTTTCAATACGACCTCAATCATGCTTTTTATAAAATTACAGCGAAAAGCCTTGTGGGAACGTATATTTTGCTAGACGAAGCCTCTGTAACAGGCACGGCAAATATACTCATGGCTGCAGTACTTGCCAAGGGTAAAACCACGATTTACAACGCTGCTTGTGAGCCGTATATTCAGCAACTGTGTAAAATGCTCAATGCCATGGGCGCAAAAATATCGGGGGTGGGTTCTAATTTGCTGATGATAGAGGGCGTATCTGAACTAAATGGGTGCATGCACCGCATTTTGCCAGATATGATTGAAATTGGCAGTTTTATGGGTTTGGCAGCCATGACAGGCTCTGAAATCACCATTAAAGACGTTGCTTTTTCTGAACTCGGTTGTATTCCTCGTGTGTTTCAAAAACTAGGTGTGCAATGGGAATTGAAAGGCGATGATATTTATATTCCGAGCCATGACAGTTATAGCATAGAAAATTTTATTGACGGTTCTATTTTGACCGTTTCCGATGCCCCTTGGCCAGGATTTACCCCAGATTTGCTCAGCATTGTGCTGGTGGTAGCTACGCAAGCCCGAGGGAGTGTTTTGGTGCATCAAAAAATGTTTGAGTCTCGTTTGTTTTTTGTGGATAAACTCATCGATATGGGTGCGCAAATTATTCTCTGCGACCCACACCGTGCCACGGTTATTGGTTTAGACAACCACCACGCTTTGCGAGGCATTACGATGACTTCTCCCGATATACGTGCAGGCGTGGCTTTGCTTATGGCAGCTTTGTCGGCAGAGGGTAAATCAGTGATTCACAACATAGAACAAATAGACAGAGGCTATCAAGATATTGATGCACGTTTGCAGCAGTTGGGTGCTGATATACGCCGTGTGCATATTTAAAACGTCAAAAATTTCCCCCAATGCGGGGGATTTTTTTTGACAAAGCATTAAAATTTTTGTCAAAATGTGTCAGGTTTTAATAGTTTGGCACGATTTTTGCTTGTTGATTAGTAGTAGAATTTAGATTTATGCAAAACGAAGAAATAAAAAACGAAATGCCAGAAAACGAGTCTGTGCCCACAGAAAATCAAGTTCAAGAACCTGAAATCAAGGAATTGTCTTTGGAAGAACAACTCAAAGAAAGTCAAGAGAGTTACAAACGCTTGTATGCAGAATTTGACAATTTCCGCAAGCGTAGCCAAAAAGAAAAATCCGAGTTGCTCAAATACGCTGAAGAGGGTGTTATCAAACAATTATTGCCCGTTTTGGACGATTTTGAACGTGCCATGGCAAACAATGAAAAAACCAGCGATGTGACAGTCGTGAAAGAGGGTTTTCAGTTGATATACAATAAAATGAGTAAAACCTTGCAAGACAGAGGTTTGTCGGCAGTGGACAGTCAAGGTGCTATTTTTGACACGGAATTTCACGAGGCAATTACCGAGTTTCCTGCCATGGAAGAAAGCCAAAAGGGCAAGGTGATAGACACCGCAGAAAAAGGATATACATTAAACGGGAAAATCATTCGCTACGCCAAAGTGGTGGTGGGCAAATAATAGCAAAACATGGCAAAAAGAGATTATTACGAGATATTGGGCGTAGGTAAAAACGCCACAGCGGAAGAAATCAAAAAGGCTTACCGCAAAATGGCGATGCAACATCACCCCGATAGAAATCCGGGCGATAAAGCCGCCGAAGAAAAGTTTAAAGAAGCCGCCGAGGCTTATGAAGTGCTCAGCGACCAAGACAAGCGTGCACGCTACGACCGATTTGGACACGAAGGTGTGCAGGGGCAAGCAGGTGGTTATGGCAACATGGACGATATTTTTGAGCATTTTGGCGATATTTTCGGTGGCTTTGGCGGTGGTGGCTTTGGTGGTTCAAGAGGGCGTTCGGTGGTGAAAGGCACCAATTTGCGCATTCGTGTAAAGCTCACCCTGCAAGACATCGCCGAAGGCGTTACCAAAAAAGTAAAAATAACCCGCCAAGTGCCTGCCGCTGGCGTAAGCTACAAAACCTGCCCGACTTGTAAAGGCTCTGGGCAAACGGTTAAAGTAATGAACACCATTTTGGGGCAGATGCAAAGCGCAACAACCTGCGCCACTTGTCGTGGCATGGGCAAAAGCGTGGACAAAAAGCCTGCAAACGCCGATGCAAACGGCATGGTCAACCAAGAAGAGGTGCTAGACATACAAATACCCGCAGGCGTGCAACAGGGCATGGAACTAAGCATGCGAGGCAAGGGAAACGCTGCGCCTTTTGATGGCGTACCTGGTGATTTGATTATTTTGGTGGAAGAAGTAGAACACGAGGTGTTGCGCCGTGAGGGCGAGCATTTGCACTATGATTTGTTTGTGAGTTTTTCAGATGTTGTGTTGGGCACGAGTTGCGAAGTGCCTTTGGTGAGTGGCAAAGCTAAAATTAAAATTGAAGCAGGCACATTTGCTGGCACCACACTCAAACTGCGTGGCAAGGGCTTGCCCAGCTTGCGTGGCTACGGGCATGGCGACCTTTTGGTGCATGTAAACATTTGGGTGCCCAAGCAAACCAGCAAAGAGGAAAAAGACATGCTAGAAAAACTCGCTAAATCCCCAAACTTTGTGCCCGACAGCAAAGGCAGTAAAGACAAAGGATTTTTCAGCAAAATGAAAGCCTTTTTCAGCGAATAGCGCAGGGCATCAGAGATGCTTTAATCTGCACTGCGTGCAGGCGTTGTAATCGCTAGGCGGACATAGTCCGATTTAATCTGCGCCAAAGGCGCAGGCGATGTAATGGCTAGGTTATCTTGCCATGCGTAGCACGGATTAAAACGGTGTGTGTCCGCCTTTGAAAAATGGGGTTGTGGGGATTAAAGCCTACGCCGTAGAAAATATTATTAGAAAGAATAAGCGTTTTATACACATCATGCTTAGTGAAAAATGAATAGTAACACAGAAAAAATGCAAACTTGTCTCGTTTGCTATATGGATATTTTAGGCTATAAATCAATTGTAGAGGATTATGACAATGGAGAAAAGCATAAATTTGAAGAATTAAAAAAAGCCGTCCATGATGCTTATACAGATATTCCAAAAGACCCTGCTTTGGTATTAAAAGTGTTCTCGGATAGCATTATTGTAGCATTAGAATACAATGAAGTTAGTTTTGAAAAACACTTTTACAATATGACTATTGTTGCACGTCGCTATCAAATCGTTATGTTACAATATGGATTTCTTGTGAGAGGTGGAATATCTTATGGCAGTTTTTATCAAGATGATATTATGATGTTTTCTGGTGCTTTGGTTAGCGCCTACGAAACGGAACAAAAATTACAAAAATTAAATATTCCTCTCATTGGCATAGACCCAAGAATAAAAGGAGAAAAGAATATTGAACCATATCAGGGTTCTTGTGTTTCTGTAACAAAAGACACAAGCAATTTTATTTGTGTAAACCCTTTTGGAAGACCAAAGAATGAAGATGAAATTAACGAAGATTTTTTTGGGCAATCGTTTTTTGAATGTATTCAAATAAAAGATAAGTTCAAGAATGGATTGGCTAACTATCAACGTAAAAATCAGGCAGTTCCACAGAATGAACAAGACAAAGTTAGACAAAAATATTCTTTTATGTTTAAATTACTGCACGAGCGTGGCTT
>CANHHI010000043.1 GCA_947460225.1 Flavobacteriales bacterium | reverse complement strand
TTGTGTATTTTGTTTCCCTTAGGCATTGGGATAATTGGCGGACTTTTTACTGCGCCCAATATTCCAAACTGGTATGCAGGTTTGGTTAAACCTAGCTTTAATCCGCCCAATTGGATTTTTGGTCCCGTTTGGAGTTTTCTGTATTGCTTGATGGGCATTGGACTTTTTTTGATTTACCAAAGTCAGTCTGTTTGGAGGAAATGGGGTTTTGGGATTTTCGCCATACAACTCGGCTTGAATTTTTTGTGGAGTTTTATTTTTTTTCAGCAAAAACAAATCGGATGGGCTTTGGTAGATATTTTTCTACTTTGGTTATCTATTATTTGCATGATTTTCGTTTTTTACAAAATCAATAAAACAGCAGCATATATCCAATTGCCATATTTGGTTTGGGTGAGTTTTGCGGGTATTTTAAATTATTTTATTTTTATCCTAAACGCCAATCACTAAACAATAACAAAATTTCATCGTGTTTTGTTAAAGCTGAATAAAATAGTATGCCCCTTGCGGTTTTCGCAGATGTAATCATTCCACTGTCGGCGGGAGATGCGTTTACTTATTCCCTATCTGCCGAAGATGCGCCACATATTGCTGTTGGGCAAAGGGTTGTTGTGCCTTTTGGCAAGCAACATTTTTATACAGGTATCGTGGCACGTGTACACCATGATGCGCCAAGTTATGCAGTCAAGGCTGTGGCATGTATTATGGATATTCAGCCTTTGGTTTTGCCTGCACAAATTGATTTTTGGCGTTGGGTAGCGGATTATTACTTTTCAAATTTAGGCACGGTTTTGCAAATGGCATTGCCCAGCGTTTTGCTCTTAAAAAGCGAGAGTCGTTTGGTTTTGTCGGAAGATTATGATAAAAATCAAGCCTTTTCAGATAAAGAAATACTGCTTTTAGAGGCTTTGGAACGCACAGGACGCTTGGATTTTGCGCAAATGGCAGAGATTTTACAAATAAAAACCGTACAACCTTATGTAAACGCTTTGTTGCAGAAAAAATGTATTTTTTTGGAAGAAGAAATACAGGAAAAATACAAGGCAAAAACTGCTGTGTTCTTGTGTTTAGCGGAACAATATCATACCGATGTGGCTTTGCAGGCTTTATATGCACAAGTAGAAAAATTCCCCAAGCAAGTGGCGGTTTTGATGGCATATCAATTGTTGAAAAACCAATACGCCGATGTCTGGGTTAAAAAAACAGATTTGGAAAAGCAAGCCGTTGTAAGTAGTGCCGTATTAAAAGGATTGATAGACAAAAATATTTTTATTGCCTCAGAAAAACCCATAAGTCGCCTTAAAAATACTGCCCAAGACGGTGCGGGTTTTGCGCATTTATCCCTAGCGCAAAATAAGGCTTTTGAAGAAATGCAAGAGGCGTTTGAAAACAATAAAACCGTTTTGTTGCAGGGTGTTTCAGGGTCTGGAAAAACAGAAATTTACATGCACGCCATTGCCAAAACCTTGGCAGAAGGCAAACGGGTATTGTATCTTTTGCCAGAAATCGGCTTGACGTTCGCACTCTTGGAGCGTTTGCAAAAAGCATTTGGCAAGGCGGTTGGGGTGTATCATGCACGGTTTAATTTTCAAGAAAGGGCGGAAATTTGGCAGGCTTGTTTGAGTCAAGCGGAGTCGCATCAAGTGATTGTGGGCACACGCATGGCTTTATTTTTGCCTTTTCAAAATTTGGGTTTGGTTATTGTAGATGAAGAACACGATGCTTCGTATAAACAATTAAAAGCTCCTTTTGTGCAGGGCAGAGATTTGGCAAACGTGCTTGCCAAAAAACATGGGGCAAATTTGATATTAGGCAGTGCTACACCCAGTTTGGAGAGTTATTATTTGGCGAAAACTGGGCATTATCAATTGGTTTTGCTCACCGAGCGTTATGGCTTGTCTCAATTTCCCAAGATAGCACTTGTAGATTTAAAAGAAAATAAAAAAGAACAAACGCCTGCCTTGCTTAGTCCAAAATTGCATGCAGCTGTCGAAGAAGCTTTGCAGCGCAAGGAACAGGTAATTATTTTTCAAAATAGACGTGGGTATGCGCCTTATATCAGTTGTAATTTGTGTGATTTTGTGCCGATTTGCCCAAATTGCGATATTTCTCTGACGTATTACAAAACACAACACGCCTTGCGTTGCAATTACTGTGGACACCAAGAGGCTAAGTATTCAGTTTGCCCAAATTGCAAGAGTTTGCAAATTAAAGAAATCGGCTTAGGCACTGAAAAAGTACAAGAATCTATTGCCGAGCTATTTGCAGATGCGGTGGTGAAGCGCATGGATTTGGATAGTACGCAAGGCAAAACGGCGTATATGAGCCTTGTGGAAGCCTTTGAAGCCAAGGAAATAGATATTTTGGTAGGCACGCAAATGTTGAGCAAGGGTTTGGATTTTCAGGGTGTTTCTGTTGTGGGCGTTCTGCATGCAGACAATATGTTGCATTATCCTAATTTCAGAACCGCTGAAAGAGCTTTCCAACTTTTTATGCAAGTGTCCGGACGTGCGGGCAGAGGCGCAAAACAAGGCACGGTTTACATACAAACTTATGCTACCAATCATTTTGTATTGCAAGCGGTAAAAAATCAAGATATAGAAGTGTTCTATGCCCAAGAATTGCAAGAAAGGCAAAGTTTTTGCTATCCGCCTTATACCCGTATTATTCAAATTATTTTACAACACAAACAAAAAGAAATTGCGCATGCTATTGCAGTAGATTTGGCTTTATTGCTTAAACAGGATTTATCATCATGGGTTATTGGACCAGCATCGCCGAGTTTGGAAAAAATCCGCACTTTATATCAAAAAGAAATTTGGATCAAAGTGCCTCGTGCTGAAAATTTTGCGCAAGCTAGAAGAATTATCTCCCAACATGTACACCATATAAAAAACAAACACGCTAGAGAGCGTGCGTTGGTATTTTTAAATACAGATGCTTAATTTATTTACTGCAACCGCTTCTTTTGATGTTTATATTTTGAGGAGAAATGGCTGTGCGTATAATTTCTACAGGTCTTTTCAATTCTTGCCTTTCCGTTTCATCATACGCATAAATAAATCCCTCTCCCACTTTTTTTGCAAGCACTGTTATTTTTTCATCGTCTTGCTCTTGGATTTTTAGGTTATCGGAGACTTCCCAAATTATTTTATTTTTATTATTTTTATTGGGCAAATAATAAGTCGCTTCTGCATCTATTTTTGAATCTCCTGTAATTGATATATTATAGGTGTTTTCAAAATAGGCTCTTACACCTGTTTGCTTTTCTATCCAGTCGCTAAAATAAGATGCCCTTGTGTAAACGCCAGGCATACCTTTTGTTCCACAACTTATCCCTTTGCTAACAATACCTACTAAATAATAATCGTCTTTATACGTTTTTATGAGCGGTCCCCCGCTGTCTCCTGCACAAGTATCCTCATTTTCAATTCCACCTGCCACCAACATAGATGGTAAAATACTCCATCTTTCTGTTGTTTGGTTAAAAATTGTTTGCGCTGCGGTATTATCCATCATTGGCAACAAAACTTTTAACAATATATTGCTTCCAGTAGCATGTTCTGTCTTACCCCAACCCATACTGGTTAAGCGTTCCCCTAGACTTAAATTAATAGATTCGTCTTTCCATGGAAAACGTATTATTTGATTAGAATACCCATTTGATATAGTATTTAATTCTAGTAATGCGATGTCGTAAACCGAAGTTCCGTTACTTTGGCTGAAATTAGGGTGCAATACAATGCGATTGACTTGCCATGTGATTACATTGCTTGTTGCATCAAGTGCAGTAATGTTGTATTTTAAAGCATACTCATATTGCGTATTCAACACACAGTGTCCTGCGGTTATCGCCCAATTGTTACCAATTAGAGAGGCTCCACAATTGTGTTGATAAGGTTCCTCTATATCTTTTTGCTTGCGTTGTAAGCTCGCCATAAAAGGGAATTCCCCTTGCGTTACAGGTTTACCACCATACACTCTTTGTTCTTGTGAAAATCCTACAACAAGAATGCCTAAATACAACATTATTATTTCTCGTAATTTCATCATTTTTGTTCTAAGATGTAGTAATAACGCATTTCTCTTGTAAATCTAGGGCTGTTGTCTATACAACTCACAATTTGACCATTTGCAATCATGGTCTTGTTATTTGTTTTATCGAGCCAAAGCACTTCAAAGCCTTGATAATCAAAAAATAAGATTTCGCTGGGTTTATAGCTTATTTCTTGTTTCAAGTCGTTGGGATAAGCTAAACTATAAGGTTTATATTTTTCACTTTTTTTAAATTCCACAGGTATATTGTCTAAAATAATGGGCTTTTCATCTACAAAAAGCACTTGTTTTTCTAGGCACACAGACAAATCTACCTGTATCTTTTCAGGTTTGGGGAGTAAAAAAAACAATAGTAATAAAGTGTGCATAGTGCCTTATTTTTTTGACAAAGTTAAGAATATTTTTGAAAATTCCTTACCTTTGTGCCATAAAATTATGGTTCGTATTGCAGATATTGAGTTGGGCGAGTTTCCATTTTTGTTGGCACCTATGGAAGATGTGAGCGACCCGCCGTTTCGCATGCTTTGTAAATCGCATGGGGCGGACTTGGTTTTCACGGAATTTATATCTTCCGAAGGATTGATTAGAGATGCCGCAAAAAGCGTTAAGAAATTAGATGTTTTAGCTAAGGAACGCCCTGTGGGTATTCAGATTTTTGGCTCGGATATTGACAGCATGGTGGAAGCGGCAAAAATTATAGATGCTGTAAAACCAGATTTATTGGATATAAATTACGGTTGTCCCGTGAAAAAAGTGGCTTGCAAAGGTGCGGGTGCGGGCATTTTGCAAAATATACCCAAAATGGTACAAATGACCAAAGCCATTGTAGATGCCACAAATTTGCCCGTAACGGTTAAAACAAGGCTGGGCTGGGACGAACAGAGTAAAAATATTGTGGAAGTGGCGGAGCGTTTGCAAGATATAGGCATTAAAGCCCTTTCTATTCACGGCAGAACTAGGGTTCAGATGTATAAAGGCGATGCAGACTGGACGTTGATTGGCAAAGTCAAGGAAAACCCACGCATGCACATACCCATTTTTGGCAACGGAGACATAAACAGCCCAGAAAAAGCCTTAGATTATAAAAATAGATACGGTGTGGACGGCATTATGATTGGCAGGGCAGCCATTGGCAATCCTTGGATATTCAATCAAATTAAGCATTATTTTGCAACAGGAGAAAAATTACCAATGCCCAACATGGATATGCGGGTTTTGGCAGCAAAGGAGCATTTAGCACACGCCATTGCTTGGAAAGGCGAAAAATTGGCTATTCTGGAAATGCGCAGGCATTACACCAATTATTTTAAAGGCATTCCCCATTTTAAAGAATACCGCCAAAAATTGGTAACCTTGGAGGATTACGCAGCAATTTTAGCGGTGATGCAAGACATTCTAAAACAATTTGCTGATTTTGATTTTTCTACGGTGTCGGCACAAGAACCTCCTCTTGATGCGCCTGTTTGCGATGCTTGATTTTTTCCAAGCGTTCGTTTAAACTGTCTTTCACTTTGTTGGTAAAGGCAATGGTGCTTTCTATGTCTTTGTTGTAGTAATTGTAGCTGTTTGTGAAATCAAGTTCGTTGATGTTATGTTCTTTAAAAAAAGTTTCATAAGCCTGCTCTCTTACAGCATTTTTTAGGCTGTCTGCTTGTTTATCTAATTTTTCTTTAATCACTTGCTCCACTATTTTGCTGTCCAAATACATTTGAATAAAAGCATCTTCTGCAATTAAATTTTTAGGTTTATCATTGTTTTGACAAGCCATTGCCAATAAAAATAGTGCAAGCACCGCCTTTTTAAAACCGATTTTACGAAAACGCATCTGCCAAACGCCCAGCACCGCTTCTTTAAAGATAGATAAACTCATTTTAGACACACCCAATTCTCGGTCTTTAAAGGAAATAGGCACTTCTTGTAGCTTAAATCCTAATTTATATGCTGCATATTTCATCGCAATTTGAAAGCCATAACCTTTAAAAACAATGGCTGTCAATTGAATTTTTTCCAAAACTGCTCTTTTATAGCCAATAAAACCTGCCGTAGTGTCTTTTACGGGTAGCCATAAAATAAGTCTTACATATAAAGATGCCCCATAAGACAATATAATTCTTTGTAAATCCCAGTTTTTTACGCTTCCGCCTTGCACATAACGTGAGCCAATGGCAACACCAGCACCTTGCTTTAAAGCATGCAGTAACTCTCCTATTTTCTCCACGGGGTGCGAAAAATCGGCGTCCATTTCAAAAATATACTCGTATTGTCTATCCAAAGCCCAATGAAAACCAGCAATGTAAGCCGTCCCCAAACCCAATTTGCCTTTTCGTTCTATAATATGCAGGCGATTTTTAAATTCAATTTGCAAAGATTTCACAATATCCGCCGTTCCGTCTGGGGAGCTATCCTCTACAACTAAAATATCTAGGTTTTCATACATAGCAAAAACACAGCGAAGCATCTGTTCTATGTTTTCTTTTTCATTGTAGGTGGGTATAATCACTAAACTTTCCGACATATTTTGCTGGGTCATTGAAATAATTCACAAATTTACATAATTTTGTATAAAAAGCATCATCGTACATAAAAATTGCATTAACTTTGCATGAAATTAGCCTTAAATCAATTGTTGAGATGCGTGTTTTATTCTTAGATGTGGTGCATGAAGTGCTTTGGCAAAGATTAACACAGGCTGGATATACCTGTGAGGCTGATTACACCTGCACTTTTGAGGAGCTTTGTGCTAAAATTGGCAGCTACCAAGGTGTTGTTATCCGAAGTCGTTTGCCTTTGCAAGCCGATTTCTTTGCGCATGCTTCCAATCTTCGTTTTATCGCTCGTTCGGGTTCGGGTTTGGAAAATATAGATATAATAATAGCTGAAAAAAAATCCGTTCAGGTGTTCAGTTCCCCAGAAGGAAATAGAGATGCTGTGGGCGAACATGCGCTGGGCATGCTTTTGGCTTTGTTTAACAAGTTACTGTTTTGCCATCAAGAAGTTTCTAGGGGCATTTGGCAGAGAAAAGCCAATCAAGGCGTTGAGTTGAAAGGCAAAACCGTTGGCATTATTGGGTATGGCAATACGGGGAGTGCTTTTGCTGAGAAATTGCAAGGTTTTGGCGTTCAAATCTTGGCTTACGATAAGTATAAAACAGGATTTTCCACGCAATATGTTCAAGAAGTTAGTTTAGCTGCTATTTTTTCGCAAGCTGATGTGGTTTCTTTGCACCTACCCTTGCATCAAGACACGCATTATTTTGCGGATAAAACTTTTTTTGCCTCTTTCCAAAAGCCTATCTATTTTATTAACACCTCTCGTGGTGCGTGTTTGCAAACGCATGCGCTTTTGGAGGCTTTGTCTTTGGGGCGTGTTTTGGGGGCTTGTTTAGATGTTTTTGAATTTGAAGATTTGAGTTTCCAATTAGATGCCAAGCATGCACTTTTGGAAAAATTAGCCAGTCAAAACAATGTGTTGCTTTCTCCGCATGTTGCTGGCTGGACAGATGAGTCTTATTATAAACTTTCTGCTGTTTTGGCGGATAAAATTTTGAATTATTTTGCATAAAATCATATATTTGCATCAAAAATGATGAAAAAATTTGGCGGTTTTTGGTTTTTGGTGGCTTTGTCTTTTGTGGTTTTGCCTGTGTTGTATTTTTTGATGCGCACCAATAAGACTTTGCCTATCTATAACCCTTATCAAATAGATGCGTCCTTGGTAGATAGTGCCGTGCAAAGCATTCAAAAGTCGCATACCATTGCGGATTTTTCTTTGTTAAATCAAAACGGAGATACTGTAACTGGGCAAATTGTGAAAAATAAAGTGTATGTAGCAGAATTTTTCTTTGCTACCTGTCAAGATATTTGCCCTTTGATGAATGCGCAAATGCAAAGGATTTTTCAAAAATTTAAAACAGAAAATGATTTTGCCATTTTGTCGTTTAGTGTTCAACCCGAAAGAGATACGCCATCGGCTTTATCGGCTTATGCCTTGAAATATGGTGCGACTTTGCCCACTTGGCAATTTTTAACAGGCGACAAGCCTCAAATTTACACTTTGGCTAGGCAGTCTTATTTTTTAATGAAAAAAGAAAGCGTGGGCGAAGGTGCTGGCGACAAATATGATTTTATCCACACCAATTTTTTTGTGTTGATAGATAGACAAAAAAGAATTAGAGGCTATTATGACGGCACCAATAAAAAACAAGTGGATATTTTGATGCAGGACATAGCTTTGCTCCTTGCGGAAAAATAAAGTTTTTCGTATATTAGGAAAAGTCCATTCTTTTCACGAACTTTGCCCCAAATTTTATAAACAACATCATTTTATCAATGACTTTTCAAGACCTACAGCTTAGGGAGGAAATCCTAAAAGCTATACAGGATTTAGGTTTTCAACAACCCACAGAAATACAACAGAAGGCTATCCCCGAATTAATTTCGGAAGGTTCTTCTGATTTCGTAGGGTTGGCGCAAACAGGTACGGGCAAAACGGCGGCTTTTGGCTTGCCGATGTTGCATCTTATGGACACAGAAGACCGCAAAGTGCAAGCGGTTATTTTGAGTCCAACTCGGGAATTAGGCATACAAATTGCGGCGGAGTTGAAAAACTTTGCAAAATACTTGCCAGGTGTGCAAGTGTGCGCAGTTTATGGCGGAGCTAGCATAGAAGGACAAATGCGAGAAATCAGACAAGGAGCGAACATCATTGTAGCTACCCCGGGTCGTCTTTTGGATATTTTAGAGCGAGGCAAAATTGATTTATCCCAAGTGAAATACTTGGTGTTAGATGAAGCAGATGAAATGCTCAATATGGGCTTTAAAGATGCTTTGGACGATATTTTGCGCCATACGCCAAAAGAAAAACGCACTTGGCTTTTTTCTGCGACTATGCCACAGGAAGTGCGTCGTATTGCTAAAAATTACATGACCGATCCTTTGGAGGTTGTGATTGGTAAGCAAAACAGCGGCAACAAAAATATTGAGCATCAATATGTGGTTGTTCGCCAAAGCGATAGATACGAAGCACTCAAACGCCTTTTGGATTATTATCCAGATATTTTTGGTTTGATTTTCTGTCGTACAAAAATAGAAACACAGGAAGTTGCGGATAAGTTGATTAAAGACGGTTACAACGCAGAGGCTTTGCACGGGGATTTATCTCAGGCGCAACGTGATTTGGTGATGAAACGTTTTAGACAACACAGCTTGCAAATTCTTGTAGCCACAGACGTTGCTGCACGTGGTATAGATGTAAACGACATTTCGCATGTGATGCACTATATGATTCCTGATGATATTGAGGTTTATACCCATAGAAGTGGTAGAACTGGTCGTGCAGGAAAAACAGGTATTTCTATTGCTATTTTAACGCCACGTGATGAACGCAGAGTTAGAGAAATAGAAAACCAAATTAAACAACAAATGCAACGCATTCAGCCTCCAAAAGGGCAAGATATTTGCGAAAAACAATTGTTGCATTTGGTAGCTCGTGTGGCTGAAAAAGAAGCAAGCGCAGGTATGGATACGTTCTTGCCTAATGCGTATGAAAAATTGCAGGACTTCACCAAGGAAGAATTGATACAAAAATTCTTGTCTTTTGAGTTTGAAAGATTTTTAAATTATTACGAAAATGCGCAAGATTTAAGCAACAGTGCCGAAGATAGTTCAAGAAGAAGAGAACCAAGAGGTGCTGATACAGGTTTCACAAGGTTTTTCTTGAACATTGGTGCTTTGGACGGTGCAAACAAAGGTAGCCTTTTGAAATTCTTATGCGACACAACAGGACTTCGTTCTAACAGTGTTGGCAGAATTGATTTGATGAAAGGTTTCTCTTTCTTTGAAGTTCCAGAAGCGGATTGCGATACGGTGCTTTCGTCTTTGAAAAATAGCGATTTTGAAGGCAAACGTGTTTCTGTAGAGGTTTCTAAACCTAGAAAAGATGAAGGCGGTGGCGGCGGTGGATTTAGAAAATCTTCTGGCGGTGGCGGCTCTAGATATTCTGGTGGCGGAAATTCTGACAGAAGAGATTCTGATAGAAGAGATTCTGGCAGAAGAAAAAGATTCTAAATAAAAACCAATCTTTATATAAAAGAGGATTCCTTAGGGAGTCCTCTTTTTTTGCAGGCATAGTCCGGTTTATCCTATCATTTCTTTCGGAGGTCTTGCCGTGGCAAGACCCTACATTTTGCCTGTATCGCCTGCCGTAGGCAGACTAAAACGGACAATGTCCGTAAAAATATTTTGCATTTTATTTGGAAATTTCGCAGAGAAATTTGTAACTTTGTACTTGAAATCATAAATGTCCTGTATTGGACACAATGCACGCCGAAATAATCGGCTGGGGTTATACCTTTTAACATATAGCCCAACCTGACGGACGACCCCGCTGAAAGGCGTTTGTTGTCCTCGGCGTGTTTTACACGCTGAACGAGACGTTTATGATTTCAACTTTACAAATCGTCAGGTTGGGTTTTTTTTGTGCACCAAAAAAACTTGGCAATCGATAAGGTCTAGCTTAGGGTGTTGCGTACCTAACTCTATTCCTGCGTGGTTTTCACCACGTGGGAATTGCCGTTTTGCAGGCGGACATAGTCCGTTTTAATCTGCGGACATCGTCCGTTTAATTTCAGCGTGTTTGAGGTAAAGGAGTTATTTTTGTGCTTTTTCTATAATCATGTCAAATATACTTTTAAATTCATTAAATACGCTCGGGTCGTTTAAATTATTTATATTGTTTACTAATTTTCTTGCGTCCTTTTCATTTTTATGTCCTTTGGGATTGTCAATGTTAAATTTTTTATAAACGTTATCTGTATAAAATTTTTCTAAATCCATATCTTGTTTTAATACTATAACATTATATGTTTTTCTATTAGTTGTTTTTTCTGGGTGTATGTAGTGGTCTTTTACAAAATTATGATTTCTCGTATCTATTGTTGCAACTTTACCAAAATCACCAAAACCTTTTTTATCACCAT
>CANHHI010000042.1 GCA_947460225.1 Flavobacteriales bacterium | reverse complement strand
GTGGGCGAAATCATGCAAGAAGAGTTATTGAAACTGGGCTTGATAAGCACAGACGATGTGCGCACACAAGACCCTAAAAATCCTGCTTACCGCAAGTATTTTATGCACGGCACTTCGCATTTTTTGGGTTTGGACGTGCATGATGTGGGTTTATGGACGGAAAAAGTGCAAACTGGCATGGTTTTTACCGTAGAACCTGGTATTTATATTGTGGAAGAAGGCTTGGGCATTCGTTTGGAGGACAATGTGGTGGTGCAAGAAAAAGGTGCGCCTTTTAATTTGATGCGCAACATTCCCATAGAAATAGAAGAAATTGAGGCTTTAATGCAGGCATAGCCTGTTTTAATCTGCCTTCGGCAGGCAAGGCACACGCAAAACGTAGGGGCAGACTTATATGTCTGCCCTTTTTTATTATCTAAAATACAAAAATATGGTGGGCGAACCCTTGCAATTGCCCATAAACGTTTTTTTTCTTGTTCTATTGTCAAGAGCTACAAAAGGCAGGCAAGCCTGCAATTATTCCGCTTTGCGGGCTATATTGCCCGTGCGTAGCACGGATTAAAAGCATCACTGATGTCGCGCTAATTTTTCGGTCTCGGGGCTCACTTTGTTCGCTGACCGAAAAATTTTTACGCCCGTTCGCTGAGAAAATTGGCGTGCTCCCGCAGCAGCGCAGGCAAGATTACCCTAGCATCGCCTGCCGAAAGCAGATTAAAAGCATCTCTGATGCAGAAACCCAGCCTTGTGGCTGGGTTTTTATTGGCTATACTTGTTTTTTATAAATGTTCTTCAACAAACTGTTTGCAAAAGTTTTTAATATTTTGTCTAACCTTTCTAAATGAAAGCAAAACCTCTTGCTCTGAACCTATCACCTTACTTGGGTCTTCAAAATTCTGGTGTATTTTTTTCGCTTGATTGGGAAAATAAGGGCAACGCTCTTGGGCATTATCACAAACTGTAATCACAAAATCAAAATCTATTCCCTGATATTCATCTATATGATTTGAAGTATGGCTAGCTATGTCTATGCCATCTTCTTGCATCATGGCAATAGCTGTTTTGTTCACGCCATGTGTATCAACGCCTGCACTCCAAATTTGCGCCTTATCTTTTGCAAAATAACGCAAATAAGCCTCTGCCATTTGACTTCTGCAACTGTTGCCTGTGCAAAGCACCAAAACTTTTTTCATAGTTTAATGATGTTGATAGCCACCCACAACAGGTTCATTATCGTAAATCTCGCATCAAATCCATAATACGCATTCAGTGCGACAATACCCACTAGAATAACCAAAAATCTTCTTTGTTGATAAAGATAATTTTTCATGCGCAAAATGTTTATTTGCTTAGATTGGTTCTCTCTAAAACACGGGTCGTCAATCTGCCTGTGCAGGTGAGTTTACCACGCTCGTCTGTGATTTTGATGTCCCAAACATGGGAAGTTTTGCCCAAATATACAATTTCAGCACGCGCCTTCACCAAACCCGAGGTGGCACTGCGCAAATGACTCACGCTGAGTTCCGTGCCGACAGAATAGTATTTTTCTCTATCTATCAAAAGCCAAGAACCCACACTGCCCACCGTTTCCGCCAATGCTGCCGAAGCACCGCCATGCACGTAACCCAAAACCTGTTTGGTTCTGTTGTCCACAGGCATGGTGGCTTCTACGAAACCCTCCCCTGCATCTGTAAAAGAAATACCCAAGTGTTCAACCAAAGTATTTGCACGAGTGGCTTGCAAAGCATCTAATATTGTTTTTTTATCTACTGACATTATTCAGCCATTAAAGTTGCAGACAAGTATTCTCTGTTCATGCGGGCAATGTTATCCAAAGAAATGCCTTTGGGGCATTCTACTTCACATGCGCCTGTGTTGGTGCAATTGCCAAAGCCTTCCAAATCCATTTGACGCACCATGTTTTGCACACGCTCCGCAGCTTCCACTTTTCCTTGTGGCAACAAAGCCAATTGCGACACTTTTGCAGATACAAAAAGCATTGCCGAAGCATTTTTACAAGTTGCCACACAAGCACCACAACCTATACAAGCCGCCGCCTCAAAGGCTTTGTCTGCATCGGGTTTGGGTATTAAAATGGCGTTTGCGTCTATGGTATTTCCCGAAGTGTTCACGGAAACATAACCGCCCGCTTGAATAATTCTATCAAAAGCGGTTCTATCCACCACCAAATCTTTGATGATTGGGAAAGCACTCGCACGCCAAGGCTCTATGTAAATGGTTTCGCCATCTTTGAACTCACGCATGTGCAATTGGCAAGTGGTAATGCCTCTGCCTGGTCCATGCGCCTCGCCATTGATGTAGAGCGAACACATGCCACAAATGCCCTCACGGCAATCGTGGTCAAAAGCAATGGGCTCCTCTCCTTTTTCTATCAATTGTTCATTGAGTACGTCTAGCATTTCCAAAAAAGACATATCTGGAGAAACATCTGTTACAGGGTATTCAACCAGTTTTCCCGCTTGCTCGGCATTTTTTTGTCGCCAAATTTTCAAGGTTAGTTTCATGTTTATCGGTTTTTTTGTTGTTTTATTATATTTTCCAAGTCGCCAAATAATACGCAGAGTCCCAAAACATATACTCCAAGCGTGTGCTCCACATAAAAGCGTTTTGCATGGCTTTTCTAGTTTTTTCACCTGTTTCCTCTGCCAGTGTATTGACTATATCCAAATATTGTTGGATTTGCCCGTCATAACTGGGGTCTGCGTAGGTGTTTATCCATGCTTGATATGGATTATTTTTTTTGGCAGGCGTGTTTTTTTGCATGTACAAACCCACTTGCTGATACACCCAAGGACAAGGAAGCATCGCCGCCAAAGCCTCTTCGTAGCTCGCCAATGCGCAGGTACTCAACAAATAGTTGGTGTAGGCAAAACACGCTGGGTTTTTCTCTACTTTTTGCATCTCTATGCCGTACTTGTTGATGTACATTTGTTCTACACTCTTTTCTGCGATTAAAGAATCCGATACAAAGTTAGTAAATAATTGAATAGCTTGTTTATCTTTTGCTTTACTAATTATCAAAGACCAGCATTTTGCATAATCTTCCAAGTATAAAAAATCTTGTGCAATGTAATTTTTAAATCTATCCAAATCCAAAGTGCCTTTCATCAATTCTTGATTGAAGGGCATATTGATGATTTGCGCATACTGGCTTTGCGCACCTTGCCAAAGTTTATCGGTAAATTTCATGGTATAATATGAAGTGGTTGAGGATTAAAAAAGTGATTGATGGGACCATTGCCCTTGCCTGTTTGCACCTCTGCACCCGCCAAAATGGCGCTGTGCAGGTATTGCGTTGCCTGTTGCACCGCATCTGGAACGGTTGAACCCAATGCCAAAAAGCTGGCAATTGCCGCAGACAAAGAACAACCCGTACCATGCGTGTTTTTGGTGTTTAGATATACGTTGTCTATGGTTAAGGCTTCGTTCTGAGACACCAATACATCTTTTATTTTGGTGTTTTTTTTGAGGTGCCCACCTTTTAAAAGCACATAGCGAGAGCCGTATTGCAAGAGTTCTTTTGCTGCATCTTTCATTTGACTGCGCTGGGTGATTGGTCTTTGCAATAAAAAAGAGGCTTCGTCTAAGTTGGGCGTTACAATAGTCGCCATTGGAAACAAATGTTTTTTTAAAGCCTCCACTGCACTAGGTTCTAAAAGCGTATCTCCACTGCTGGAAACCATGACAGGGTCTAGCACAATGGGAAATAAGCGCAGTGTTTTTAAAGTTTCTGCCACTGTTTGAATAAGCGCAGCATCGTGTAACATGCCAATTTTTACGGCATCTACGTACATATCGCTGGCTATGGAAAAAATCTGTGCCTGCACCAAACTTGCGTCCATACCCTGCACAGCTTGCACACCTTGCGTGTTTTGCGCAGTAATGGCGGTAATGGCAGTTGTGGCAAAACAACCCAAAGCGGAAATGGTTTTGATGTCTGCTTGTATGCCAGCACAACCACCGCTATCTGAGCCTGCTATGGATAAAACTATGGGATACCTAGACATAAGTGCTTAAAATTTTAGCGGTTTGTTGAATATTATTACTGTCGGATAAAACCGAGACCACGGCAATGCAGTCTGCGCCTGCTTTAAAAACTTCTGTATAATTTTCGGTGTTGATGCCCCCAATGGCTACCAAAGGTTTTTGGGTGTGTGTTTTTGCCCAAGCCAGTCCTTGCAAGCCCCAAGCTGTGCTTAACTCGCTTTTGGTTGGGGTGAGGAAAATAGGGCTCAGGGCGATATAATCCAAGGGCAATGCTTGCGCCTGTAAAAATTGCGCCTCCGTTTCCACCGATAAACCGATGAATGCCGTTTTGCCCAAAAGCGCACGAGCCTCCATCACAGACATATCTGTTTGCCCCAAATGCACCCCCGATGCGCCTATCTTTTTTGCCAAAAGCGCATCATCATTGATGATAAAAGGTTTGTGGTATTGGTCTAAAATGGTTTTTAAGGTTTGTGCCAAAGGCAAAAGCTCAGACAAAGGCGTGTTTTTTTGCCTCAATTGCACACAAGAAACGCCTCCAAGCATGGCTTGATGCACAGCTTCTTGCCAAGGCTGATGTTTTATGTTTTGCGTGTCTAGCACCCAATACAAGCCCCTATGAAATGGATTGATTGTCAATTTTGATATGCTTGAAAAAAGTTTCTTTGTCTAAATTGCCCAAAGCGTCCAAGAAAGACACCGCAAAACTGCCCACGCCTTTTGCCTCTTTGGCAGCTATATCGCCAGCAATGCCCATCAAAGCCATGGCGGAAGCACTGGCTAAGGCTGGATTTTCTTCCACCGCCAAAAAAGCCCCCACAAGCGTAGAAGCACTGCAACCCATGCCCGTGATTTTGGTCATCATGCTTTGCCCATTGTGCAAAGCACAAAAAACGCCTGCCTCTGTAACTACGTAATCCACCGCTCCGCTCATGCAAACGGTCGTGTGATAGGTTTTGGCGAGTGTATGCGCAGCTTGCAAAGCATTTTTGCTGTCCGCAGTGCTATCCACCCCTTTTGTTTGTGCAGATTCTCCAGCCAAGGCAAGCACTTCCGAAGCATTGGCACGCAAAACACGAACGCCTGTTTTTAGTAGGTGTAAAGCTGTTTGCGTGCGCAAAGCACTTGCTCCTGCACCAACAGGATCTAGTACAATGGGCAAATTTTGTTGCATAGCCAACGTTTGCGCCTTTTTCATGGCGGAAATTTGAGGCATATCCAAAGTGCCTATGTTGAGCACCAAGGCTTGGGCGATGTTTAAAAGGTCTTGGAGTTCTTCTTCTGCATGCGCCATAATAGGCGATGCGCCAACTGCCAAAAGTACATTGGCATTGAAATTGCTCACCACTTGGTTGGTAATGCTGTGCACCAAAGGGGATTTTTCTCGCAAAAGCCTGATGTTCTGCCAAATAAGGTGTTCAGACATGTTGTTTTTGTGCGTAAATGTAATTTTTTTTTGACAAAGAAAAAAGTAAAACGCAAAAAAAATCCACGCGCTTTGGTGTGGATTTTAATCATATAAGGATTATCTTTCTATTTCTGTTCCATTTTTGCTTTATACTCCTGTGCTTTTTCGTAATTGCCTACGATGCCATAAAGCTGAAATAAATTTTGGTGCGTTTCTGTCAAAGCAGGGTTCAATTCCAAAGCACGTTCAAAATGCTTGATTGCCAAATTAAAATATTTGGTAAACTGCACTTTTAAAGTTTCGTACTCTTTATTGGTTTTAGCATCTGCACTTTTGGTGTAAAACGTATTGCCTATACCCACATAAACCACACCCGCATTAAAGTTTAGACGTGCATTTTCTGGGTCTTGTTTCAATAAATCTGCCACAAAGTTCTCCGCTTCTTTATATTGACCTTTGGTGATGAATAAGTCTATTTTGCTATCCAACAAATCTTTGTTGCTTGGAAAAAGTACCAAAGCCTCGTCCAGGTATTTGGTTGCCTCGTCTGCCTTGTTTTGGCTGGTTAGTATTTGTACAAGTACGCCATAAGCATCTTCGGCTCTATAATTCCCTTCAATGGCTTGTTTGAAAAACACAACGCTTTTATCGTAATTTTTAGATTGCAAAGACGCATAACCCGCCCAAAAAGAGGATTCGGAATCTTTTTCACCAATCATTTGCAGATGCAATTGCGCTTTTTCAAAATTTGCCAAACATTTGGCGAAATCTGCATTTGGTTCTTGCAAACCCAAAGCACCTGCGTTGAAAAATTCATCTCTTTTTTTCTTTTGCTCCAAATAAAGCAATGTGCTGTATTTAGGCTGTTTGGTTTCCAAGTTTTTCAAGCGTTCGTAATTGCTTTTCATGCTTGCTAGTAGCCTATCAAAAGACTGCGTTTTCAAAAGTTTTGCGTCCGCCTGTTTTAGGTAATACATTTCTCTTTCTACAAAGAAAAAATCATAAATAGCCTTAGGCATGTCTTTGGATAGATTTCCTTTCAAAACCTCTTGGTATAAATCTTTCACAGACAAAATAGACGCAACCGCCGAAGTGGTGTCTAATTTTATCATCTTTTTTTGATAATCTTTAAACAATTTCTGCGCATCTTTTTCTTGATTTTGAGCCCATGCAAAGGCAAAGCATGCGGAAATAAAAAGTATTTTCTTCATATTGTTGATAGCATTTCTAAGGCAAATATAACATTAAAATTGATTGCACGCAAATCAGTACGTAAAATTTATTTTGGAATCTCCTTGCCAGGTATCGTTGAGTTTTTGCAAAAGTTCCCATTGCAAAGTTTGGGCACACCAAAATCTAACGGAGAACCTAAAATTTTTGACATCATATTTATAAATTGTGCCAAATTCTGAGGCAAGCAAATCTTTTTGCGCAAGCAAAAAAGACTGCATTTGCGCTTTGTACTGCAAAACTTGGGCAATATTTTCGGTGCGCACATGCGCTTCAAAGCGTTTTAAAGACAAACGAGATATATTGCTGACTCTATCGGTTGTGATTTTATTGTTGGGCAGAATAACCAAATAATGATTTTTTGTAATAATCGTAGTGGTGAAAATTTCTATTTTGTCCACCATGCCAATTTGCCCTTGTGACTCTATGATGTCCCCCACTTCAAAAGGTTTTAAAACGAGTAATAAAAAACCTGCCGCAACATTGCTTAACGCACCCTGCAAAGCCAGTCCAATGGTTAAAGATAACGTACCTAGAAGCGTTAATATAGATGCCGTGCTCAAACCCAAAGTATTGGTAATCATGGCAAGACTAAATAAAATCATGCCATAACGCAATAAATTGGTTAAAAAGTAAACAATGGAGCGATTGAAATTTTGTTTTTTAAGATATTTTTCAAGAACTCTGACAAAAATTTGCACGCAATAAAGCGTAGCTAAAAATATAGCCACGGCAAATAACACCTTAACGCCATATTTGAGTAGCCAATCCCACAATAAATCATCCCAATGCAATACTCGGTCTTGTATGTCGTCCACTTGTATGGCTACTGCTTCGGTAATGCTAAGGGTGTCTAAATCAATATCTTGGAGTATTTGAGGTTCTGCTGACACAGGCGGTGGCGTGGGTTCTGGTTTCATAATTTACAATGCTTCGTCTTTAACAAAGTTCTACAAAATTGGGCACTTTATCAATAGCTTGCTGAAAAATTTTGATGATGGGCGTTTTTTTTATATTTTTGTTCGTTCATGCAAAAAACAAAAGTTTTTATAGATTGTGATCCAGGCATTGACGATGCACTGGCACTTTTGCTGGCACTGTGCCACCCGAACGTTTCTGTGGTGGGCATTGGCGTGAATTGCGGCAATGTGCCTGTGGAACTGGGCGTTAAAAACGTTTTACATATTTTAGAACTTACTGGGCAGGTACATGTGCCTGTTTATGCTGGGGCAGAAAAACCTTTGTGCCGAGATTTTGTGTCTGCCCAAGATACGCATGGGGAAAATGGTTTGGGTGAAATTATTTTTGCCCAGCCTATTATAAAACCTCAAAAAATGAGTGCTTCAGAGGCAATTTTACTACACGCCAAGGCAGACACTACCTTATTGACACTTGCCCCGCTCACGAATGTTGCGCTGGCTTTGCAAAAAAATCCAAAAGTATTGCAAGCCTACGGCAAAGTGATTTCTATGGGCGGTGCATTTAGAACACACGGCAATTGCTCGCAAGTGGCGGAGTATAATTATTGGTGCGACCCAGAAGCTGCCGAGTATGTGTATGCAAACGCTGGCAGAGTTATCGACATGGTGGGACTTGATGTAACCCGTGCTTTTGTGCTACATGCAACGGCACGTGCGCAATTGAAAAATATCAACAACCCTTTGGCACAATTTGCCTACGATATAACGGGATTTTACCAAGATTTTCACCAAAAACAAGAAAACCTGAACGGCTGTGTGCTCAATGATGTGCTTGCCGTGGGGTATTTGATAGATGAAACTTTGTGCGCTGGATTTTTGAGCCACGTGGATATTGTTTGCCAGGGCAAAGCCATGGGGCAAAGTTTGGTGGACGTGGGTGGTTTTTATAAGCAATCGCCCAATGCGCTGATTTTACAAGAGGTGCGGGTAGATGATGCCATGCAACTGTTTTGGCAAACTTGTTTTAACACAGATTATAAAATGTTAAAAATATGAATACATTACTCACGGAAAACACTTTTTGGGGGGCACTTTTGGTGCTGTTGAATTTTGTGTCTATTATTTTGGCGTATCGATTTTGGGGCAAAGAAGGGCTTTTTATGCACATTCCGATTTCTATCATTCTTGCCAACATGCAAGTGATGAAAACCATTGAGCTTTTTGGCTTTGTGTCTTGTTTAGGCAATGCCATGTTTGGTGGCACTTTTTTGATTTCGGATATTTTAGCAGAAAAATATGGCAAAAAAGAAGCCCAAAAAGCCGTTTGGATGGGATTTTTTAGCCTTTTGGCAACTTCTATTTTTATGGGCGTTGCTTTGGCTTTTACCCCCCACGAAAGCGATACAGCGCAAGCCTCTTTGGAAGCGATTTTCACCAGAACGCCCCGTTTGCTCTTGGCAGGGCTTTTTTCTTATGCCATTTCTCAACAACACGACATTTGGGCGTATCATTTTTGGAAAAGCAAATTTCCGGAGTTAAAGTTTTTGTTTATCCGAAATAATTTAAGCACTTTGTTTTCACAGGCTTTGGACACGGCGCTTTTTACATACATAGCCTTTGGCGCAGAGTTTAGCTTTTTAGGATTTAGTGTTCATGCGGTTTTTCCAAGTAAAATGCTTTGGGAAATAGGTTTACTGGCATATTTGTTTAAATTTATCATTGCAGCCCTAGATACGCCTTTTTTGTATTGGGCAGTAAAAATCAATCCCCCGAAAGAATGTTAAATATTTTATGACTTATACACATCTTTTTGTTAAAATTTATTTTATCTTTGCACCCAAAAGACACAAAACATCTTAAGAATTTGCTACTTTTTTCTATTTCTAATCGGATTTGCCTTTGGGCAGTGTCCAGCTATTGTATTGGAAGGAACCGCTACACTGAATATTGGTGGAACGAATATAAACGGCTACTGTGGGCTTAATCAAGTAAAAATTTCTACCACTGGCACAGCACCCAACATAGGAAATAGCAAACTTACGCTCACAGCGAGTTATGTAACGACAGGTACTTTGCCCGCACCTATTACAGCCACTGAGAACAATAGCGCATGGATTACCAGTGGAGCAAAATCTGTACTTACTTTTGCTTTGCCAGCCACAACAGAAGGCGTGTATAGTGTTTCTGTGGATTTGGACGGTGGAACTTGTGTTACAAACTTAGGCAATGTGGTGTTGGAGTATGATAGGAAAAATGCTTCTGGTACTTTCTCTTCCACAGGCATAGGGGGTACAGAAGATAATTTTATTATTGTAAGTAATCAAACTAACTATGTTTTAAGTAGCAACCTAGTTTTTAACTATACTTTGGCTGGTAATACATACGATAAAACCATGCCTCCTAGTTTTTCTTATCAAGTAGATTATGGTAATGCTGATAATGATAGTTTTGATAAAATAGAAAATACCTGGGGATCAGTTATTAAGCCAGATGCAGCCGCAACACCTCCCATTACTACATTTAGCATTCCATTAACCACAAACTATATAACAGCAAGTCCACCACAACGATATAACATCACTGGAAGATTAAGAAGTGTTTGCAATACAACAGGTGAAAATTTATTTCTAACTACACAACCGTACGTTTTTATTATAGGCTCTATTCCACCTGTTGCCATTGAGGCATACCACGGCTATAATACAACAAATACAATGCCTGTTCTTAATCCTGTTATTTGTGGCAGTAGCGTTCCTAGAAGAACTTTACGTCTTAAAATGTCAAATGTGAATAGGAATTATCTAGGTGCATTAACTAGTTTACCAGATGCTTTCTTAAAAGAAACCGAGACTTGGGAAGTATTTAATGTAACCACTGGAGTTGCTATCCCTATATCATTATTTACCTCGTCTGCGCCAACAACTATAAATGAAGTTCAATTTAATGGGATTGCTAGTACTGTTGTTATTAACGGTACCGTACAATTTAAAGATGTTGCAAATCTAGCTAAACCACGTAGTTTGACATTTTTTAACCCAACTGCTGGTAGTCAAAAATACAGAATAAGAGTTACTTATGCACTTGGATTATTAGGCACATCTTCTTCTAATGAGATAGATGTGCTTGTAGTTGACAGAACCTCCCCAGATAAAGTCGATTTTACCCTCACAGAAAACTTAACGCCTCGCCCTAGTGCAAATGGCTTAGGGTATCAAGGAGACATAAGTCTTGTAGGTAATATAAATGGTGTGCTCACTACCCCTTACACTTGGACAAGTGATGCTACAAAAACCTATCCTTTAACTCACCACTGGAAACTAGAAGCCACTGCTGGAATAGGCGCTTTACCCACTTTTGCTCGTAAAGACCTTAACCTGATTAACAGCGGAGCAGGTACGATTGCCTCTTTATTTAGCCCCGTAAATATTCCACAAGGATTTTCTTATAAAATTAGGCAAATTGTTAGTTTGAATAACAACATCACTGATGCGGGTTGTTTTCAAGAAAGTGCTTGGACAGAATTTATCTTACCCAAAATAG